>NZ_JBQKLA010000009.1:0-84360 GCF_052116465.1 Collinsella sp. Sow4_D11
AGGCCATCCGTTGGAGGTGGTCGGCGCCTTTGCTTATGAGGCGAAACAATCGTCGTGAAACCCGAAACTTTTATCTCGTGATTTCCTAAAAATAAAAGCTATCAAAAACACCACAGGGTCGTGGAGGCCGGGCGGTCGTGCTCGCTCACCACCGCCGTCCTGGAGGAGTGGTCGAGGCTCGGCACCCCGAAACAGGTGGAGTACCTGGCGGGCTACCTCGAGGCGGAGAGGTCCAGCCGCGAGGCCTCGAAGCGCGCGACGCTGCTCAGGCGCTGCGCGCTGCCGGCGCCCAAGACCTTCGACGGCTACGACTGGTCGGCCGTGTCGTGGCCGGAGGGCATGGGGCGCGAGTCGCTGCTCGCGCTCGACTTCGTCGAGCGCAGGGAGGACCTCGTGCTCATGGGCGACGTCGGCACCGGCAAGACGCACATGGCGTCGGCCCTCTGCGCGCTGGCGTGCGAGAGGAGGCTCGAGGCGCGCTTCTTCACGGCGTCCTCGCTCGTGATGCGCCTGAGTGTTAGCGCCCGCGACGACGGGAGGCTCGACCGGGAGGCCGCGCTCATCGGCAAGGCCCGCCTGCTCGTCATCGACGAGCTCGGGTTTCTCCCGCTCGACGCGGACGGGGCGAGGCTGCTCTTCCAGGTCTTCGCCGACGCATACGAGAGGCAGTCGGTGGTAATCACCACGAACCTGGAGTTCAGCAGGTGGGGGTCGGTGTTCGGGGACGACCAGATGGCCGCCGCCGTGATCGACCGCATCGTCCACCACGGGAGGCTCGTCCAGTTCCGCGGCGAGTCCTACCGCGTCCGCCATGCCCTCATGCAGGAGGGCTAGCCGCTCAAAAAGCGTGCGCGCTTCCGATGCTCAGGCTGCTCAATTTCCGATGATCTTTTTGCTCAAATCCTCTTGACGAAACACACGGTGGAGGCGCACGGCCCGCGGCGTGTCGACGACGGTGAGGTGCGACGACACCGCGACGAGGTGTCGGCGGGGACGCTGTTCACCCCTCCCTCGATCACGTTGCTTGACCGCGGACCATTTCAGGCAGATGGCATTATCGAGCGTGGGCGTTCTCGTAGGCACCTTTGATCTCCTCTGGCAAATTGTCGGGAATCAGCGCTTTCACCCTATGCTCGCCGCCATCCTGAATCGCCTGCTCGTAGTACCAGCATTTGAACTTCAACATGTCCAGCGCGCGGTGCATCTCCTCGATCTCCGACTCCATGTGGGCCTTTCGCTCCTCGAACATGGCCTTGCGCTTGGGATATGTCGATGGGCCCTCCGCGCACCATTCCATGAACAGCCGGATGTCCTTGATCTCCATCCCCGCCTTCTTCAGGCATTCGATGACTCGAAGCTCCTCGAGTTCCGTATCGCCGAATCGGCGAATGCCGGACGCCCGCTCCAGCCCTGGGAACAATCCCTGCTTGTCGTAATACCGCAGCGTGGAAACGGGCAGACCGAACATCTCCGCTACCTGTCCGATTGTGTGCATGGTCCCTCCGGACAAATCTCGAATTCATTCCTTGACCTAAAGTCAGGTTTAGGTATTACCTTCATTCTCGTCAATATGAATCGCGAGTTCAAGGGGTATTCCGTAATGAGCAAAACGGTTTTGATGGTCTCTTCAAGTCCTCGAAAGAATGACAATTCCGAGACGCTGGCGGATGCTTTCGCCAAAGGCGCACGCTTGCCGGAACGGTTTTCGCCGGCGGCGTGAACGGCGTGGGCGAAATCGCCGGACATCCCGCACTTGAGCAAGCGCGCCGAATGGGCATGGGAGTCTAGGCGCGGCTCAACTGCGCGGAAGCAGTTTTGCACTCAAAACCATCGACAGGAGGAATCAAACATGACGATTAAGCAGACAGCGGGCAGAGATGCCCTGGGGGGCTTTGCCCCCAAATTCGCACAGCTCAATGATGATGTGCTGTTCGGCGAGGTGTGGAGCCGAGAAGACGGGCTCTCCCTTCGAGACCGCAGCGTGGTGACGGTGGTGGCCCTGATGGCGCAGGGGCTGACGGACTCTTCGTTCCAGTATCATCTGATGTCCGCAAAGAACAACGGGGTGACCAGGGCGGAGATAGCGGAAATCCTTACGCATGCGGCGTTTTACGCGGGATGGCCCAAGGCGTGGGCGGCCTTCCGCATGGCGAAGGAGGTCTGGGCGGATAGCGATGCCGCCGACGCAAGAGCTAAGCATCAAAACGAAATGGCCTTTCCCGTCGGTGCCCCCAACGACGCATTTGCGAAGTACTTTATCGGGCAAAGCTACCTCGCGCTCCTTTCCACCGAGCAGGTCGGCGTCTACAACGTGACGTTCGAGCCCGGCTGCCGCAACAACTGGCACATCCATCACGCCAAGAGCGGTGGGGGACAGATCCTCGTCTGCGTGGCCGGTCGAGGGCGTTACCAGGAATGGGGCAAACCGGCACAGGAGCTGCGCCCTGGCGACGTGGTAAATATTCCCGCGGGCGTAAAGCACTGGCACGGAGCCGCGTCCGACAGCTGGTTCTCCCATCTCGCGGTGGAGGTTCCGGGCGAGGAGGCCTCTAGCGAATGGCTGGAGCCTGTGGACGACGAGCAATACCTTAAAGCGACCGACAAGGAGGCTTAGGCATGGAGCAGCTGAAACTGACGCAGGAATGGGACAAGGTCTTCCCCAAAAACGACAAGGTTGAACACAGCAAGGCGACCTTCCACAACCGATACGGCATCGCGCTGGCTGCCGACGTCTACGTGCCGAAGAACGCGGAAGGCAAGCTGCCCGCTATAGCCGTCAGCGGTCCGTTTGGCGCGGTGAAGGAGCAGTCCTCCGGTCTGTACGCGCAGAAGATGGCGGAGCTGGGCTTTTTCGCAATCGCTTTCGACCCGTCCTATACCGGCGAGAGCGGCGGCACGCCTCGCTATGTAGCATCGCCGGACATCAACACAGAGGACTTCTGCGCAGCGGTGGACTTCCTTTCTGTGCAGGAAAGCGTCGATCCGGAGCGCATCGGCATCATCGGTATCTGCGGATGGGGCGGCATGGCAGTCAATGCGGCGGCCATCGACACCCGTATCAAAGCTGCCGCGGCTATGACCATGTACGACATGACCCGCGTGACCGCAAACGACTATTTTGACGCCGAGGATTCCGAGCAGGCGCGCTTTGAAAAGCGGAAAGCGCTGAACGCGCAGCGCACCGAGGACTATAAAAACGGCAGCTATGCGCTGGCGGGCGGCGTGGCCGATCCGCTGCCGGAGGACGCGCCGCAGTTTGTGGCGGACTATTACGCCTACTACAAGGCTCCGCGAGGCTACCATCCCCGCAGCTTGAACTCCAACGGCGGCTGGAATGTGACGTCCTCGCTGTCGTTTTTGAATATGCCGATTTTGCAATATAGCAGCGAAATCCGCTCTGCTGTATTGCTGGTGCATGGCGAGAAGGCGCACTCCCGCTATTTCAGCGAAGCCGCGTACGGCAAGCTGACCGGGGACAACAAGGAATTGCTCATTATCCCCGGTGCCAGCCACACCGACCTTTACGATCAGATGGACATCATTCCGTTTGGAAAGCTGAAGGCATTCTTTGAGGAAGTAGATACAAGCCCTCGTCAATTGCATTTGCCCAGGTCAGCAAACGGGAATAATAAAACGCGATAATCGGTTTCCGCAGGTTCGGTAACCCCGAATGCCGTCGAATGACGCCGCGAACCTTGCCGTATTCGAGCATGCAATTATTCCCCTAACGGTTCTTCCTGGGCGCCGATTTCATATAGGAATAATGGAACAGCCTCCGAAAAACAGGAGGCTGTTCGCAAGAAAGCATTAATTTACCTGAGGAAATGTCAGAAAGAGGCCTTCCAGTCGGCGTAAGCGGTCTCGTCGACTTCGCCGTGCTCGAGCTCTTTGCGCTTTTTCGCCCAGGACTTGAGCGACTGCGAGAGCTTTGGGGCATGCGGCGCCTTGGAGTCGACCGCCAGGCCCATGCCGTCCTCGCTGGGCACGAGGCCGTAGCTCTCCTCCAGCTGCAGCAACAGGGCCATGAGGTCGCGTGACGTCTCGACTCCGTAGTCCTTGAGCGCGCCTACGGAGACCTCGAGCTCCTTCGCGATCTCCTCCAGCAATTCGGGCTTCACCGCGCGGATGCCGCTCTCGTAGTGCCTGATCGCGCCCTCGGTGAGCCCCACGGCATCGGCGAGCTGGGCCTGCGTCAGCCCCTTCGCCTTGCGGTACCGCCGAATGTTGTCGCCTGTCGCCATGTGCCCTCCTGTAGATTCATTGACGTCATTTTATCAACGTACGCAAATGTACGCAATTCCATTGACGACACGAATGTGCATGGAGGGCTCTGTGCACACGATTGTGCCAAATTTTATGAATGAGCGATTATACCAGGATAGTGCAGCTGCCTACATTGGCTGCTTGTTACCTACGGACGCCAAGAGCCCGCATTATCTACCGTAGGGGGATCGGGGACAAATCCAAGCCTTCTGTGAGGCTTTACAAAAGCTCGCGAAGTCTTTTTGCCCAAAGCGCGAAAGTGCCGTTCTCGACGCATCTTCCGAAATCGACGCGCTTGCACCAGCGATCGGATCTCGCGATTGCAATCATCGAGGCCACGACCAGCTTCTCATCTGCTTTGGAAATGTCCTGATTCACGATCTCCTCGATATCGAGTTCCAACCCATGTTGCGCCAGAATATCGCCATAGCATTTGTATTCGGGATATGCTTCCGCGAAGGCGTATACGTCGTGCAGAAAATCGCGCTTTGCATCCCTTATGGCTTGCAGCCACTTCTTGTGATCGCCGTCAGCCTTACCGTCTTCGAGCCCTTGGCCGACCCCTTCGGCACTCGGCAGATTGTAAAAAGCCAGCATCGCGAGGCCTTCCGTCTCGGTCGGGCCATCGTAGGTTTCGCCGGTCTCCGGTCTCATCTCCTCGCAGCCGAATTCGTCTGCCAAATACTTCAATAGTTTTTCGAAACCTTTGGGATATGCATTAGAGCCCCCGTGCGAGCCGTGCCCATCGAAGAGGCTCCATTGTTCGCCGTCGAGCACCGGTGAATCGTAGTAGGTGAACCAATCGTCGGTGCCAAGATCGCGGAGGAATGCCATGAGCGCATCGACTTGCGTCTTGTCCAATATCCCCTGGTTCTCTCCCTGCTCCAAAAGATGCGACTGGCTGTGGCGGAAAGAGTAAGCCTCTCCGTCTTTGCTGATCTCAAAGGAGGAGTGCCCCTGAAAAAACCCGCCTATGCTGAAGCTGAACACGTCATTATCGAATCCACGCACCGGCCCCTCCGTTCTTTGGTTTCCTGCTGCGTATGTGCACTTGCCCTCATGCGTATTTAATTGGCGTCATTCTATCAGCGTACGAGTTTGTACGCGATTCTATTGAAGTACGGATACGTACGATTATTCTCGGGAATATCAGCGTATATATTCGTGCGAATAGACAGGAGGTCCAAGATGGAACAGCCTGTTGCGCGGACGCAGCGGGCGCTGCGCGATTCCATGAAAGGGCTTTCGGAGTGGCTCCTCGCCGTGTGCGACGCCGATGAGCTTGATGCGGACCTCCAAAGGCAGCTCGCCCTGGTCATGGAGATCTTCAACGGGTTCGGCGAGGCGCTGCCGTCCGGAAAGCGCGCAACGCGCAAGAAAGGGCCCAGACGATCTCTTCGGGATGCCTCGGCGCTAACCTGGGCTACGCCCTCGTCGACCCGCCGCGACACACCGTGACCTTGCACGAGTAGACCCTCCAGCAGAAGTCAGGATCGTCGTCGATGCCGTCTTCTCCGAAGCAGGATACTTCTCTGACGCGGCAAGCAAGCCATTCTCCGCCGTGAAGGTTCTCGAGGGCCTCCTGGAATAGCTGGTCGTCGTAATCGTGATAGGGCGCATATGGCACCGTAGAGCCGTCGGCCAGGTGGAACCTGTAGCCCCATTCGCTGATGTCCTCCGAACACGGACGCACCTCGAGCAGGTCACCCTCCTTGAGGGAGGCCGCCGACCTCTCGAGGTCCACGTCGCGCTCGGTTTCGCCTTCCTCCCAGGTGGAGTCGGACCAAAGGTCCGCTATTCCAATCTTTTCGACGCCCAGCGGGGCGTCGTCCAGGAAATCGTCCGGAGTCACATCCCTGAGGAACGCCTTAGTACCCCGGATGGCGATGGCCTCCTCGAGCGTCCGCGCCTCCGCGTATTCTTCCGTCTTGTAATCTTCGACAGTGAACTGCTCACCCTCGTATTTCTTCGGCCTTGGCAGGCCGAGCTCCTCGTCGTTCATTCATCCCGCTTTTCTCGGGCTGCCTGCGGTTACTCGCGGATCTGACTCTTTCTAGTTGAGGCATGAAAGAACTGTTGGCGATTCCGCTTGCGATACCGCCGACACCTCGCATAATAGCCCACAGGTGCTCGCATTCCTTTTTGCTACTCATTATCCCACGGCCACATAAAGCGCAGAAGGCGTCGAAGCACGTGAAAGGGTGAATCGCGACCGCCCCTCAGTCGGCCTGCATGGTTCCGACTACAGGAATCTCTGATAACTTCCGCTCCTCAGCGTAGAGGACCTCGTTCTGGGCCTCCAAAATGCGCGCGGCATCGCCGATGCGCTCGACGCATAGGGCAGGAAGAGGTTCAAGGTGCGCCCCGGGGCCCTCATCGAGCCCCAGCTCGCTATCTCGGGGACGGAGTACCTTTTCATCAACGAGGTGCAAAACGTCGAGGGCTTCGAGGACGTCCTCAACGAGTTCCGCACCGAAGGTGGCTTCTCCATCTTCATCACCGGGTCGAACTCCTACCTGCTCTCGGGCGAACTGGCTACGAAGCTAACCGGGTGCTACATCGAATTCGAGATGCAGACGCTGGACTTTGGCGAGTATTGCCAGATGAAGCGCTTCTTGGGACTGCTCGTGAGCCCGAACCCGGTCGCGGAATTCGATGCCTACATCCTCGGGGGGGGCTTCCCGAAGGCAATGGATTACCCCGGGCTCGCCGACAAGCGCGCTTACGTCACGGCGGTAATCCAAGAGATCTTCGAAAAGGACGTCCGTAGGCACGTGAAGATCAAGAACGTCTCCGTGTTCAACCAGGTGCGCGAATACGTCATCAACAACTTCGGCGCCATCATGTCGCTTAGTAACATCCAGTCCGACCTCGAGAGCAAGCGGGGCGTGAAAATCAAACGCGAGACGCTTGCGCGATACCTCCAAACCTTCGAGGACGCGGAGGTCGTCAGCAAGTGTGCCCGCTTTGACCTTAAGTCGCGAAAATCGCTAAGGGGTGAGCAGAAGTACTACCTGGCAGACCTGAGCTTCTACTTCGTCCTCAATACAGACAACCGCATCAACTACGGGCCTGTCCTCGAGAACATCGTCTATCGCTACGCTCGCGTGCGGGGTTACAAGGTCAGCGTTGGACGCATTGGAAAGCTGGAATGCCTTGCTGCAAATGGCAATCAATGCCCACGATGCTTCTGCTTGCGCTTCAACTTCCGCTGCTCGAAGCGCGCCTCCGCCTCATCCGCGCGACGCTGGCTTCTTGCTTGAGCCGACTCCCGCTTCATCGCTTCCCGCTGTGCCGCGAGCGCCTGTTGTGCCTTGGTGCTCGCGGCGGGCCGTTTAAGGGCTTTCGCTGCCTCGCGAGCGCGCCGCTTGGGGTTCTTCGCGGGCTTGCTTGTCTCAGTGGCCTTGTCGCCGAAGAACGAGAGCTTCTCCCATTTGCCGACAACGAATCGCAGGATCTCCTCATCGGACGGCTCCGCGCCGAAGACGATGCGGGCGACGCCGTATCTGCCGTCCTCGACATGCTCCGCCAGCCCGACCCAGAATTGGCCGTCGTGATATACGGTCAGGGTGGACGACACACTGATCTGCATGGTTGGTTCCTCCTTTATGTAGATGACCATGCAGAGAAGGGACAACCAAGGAGGCAGGTTACTGATGCGGACCCCCGCACGCCCACGACTACCCGACGGGGACTGTGTTTTTATCTCTGGTAGTTGGATTGTAGCACGCGCAGACGCGCCCTTCATCGCTGGCGACATGACATGGTTGGGGCTTACCACCCGACGCGCCCTTGCGCATATCGTCTTCTCGGTTTCGAAACTTTAAAAGACCTTGAGTTTCGAAACCGCGAAGGAGAGTTTAAGCAAGAGACGTCGTTAGCTCTGAGTCGACGCTCGAGAAGGGGCTCTCGTCGCTTCTGTCCATCAGGGATGCATTCACGAAGGTCCTCATCGCCCGCACGAGGCGCGGGCCTTATACCCGGGAGGGCGTTCTCGTGCTGGATCTCGCGAGGTGACTGCTCGGCGAGCAGGAGTTCTGAGCGTCATACGGGGATATCGCTCGATAGGGCACGCAGGGCCGTTTGTGCTCGCACGGGAAACGTCGTCGCCGTATGGGCGGCCAGTCGCATCCGATTAGTCTTTTGTTAAACAGACCTTTCGAGTGCGCACGAAGTGATTGCGCCAACAACAAAGCCCCAACCTGCTCGCTAACTCATGGGCAAGCCACCTGAGACTACTCATTTCCCCTACTAGCAATGAAGGCCTGCGACCTGCAGTTTTGCAAACTGCTTGAAAGGCGCCTGCGTTGATTCGCTTCCTATTGCAGCTGGCGGCTCGCACACGAAAAGGCACTTGAGTTTCAAAGCGGGCGTTTTCGTCGATATCGAACCTCTAAAGGCTGTCCGCCGTGCCCTTTGGAATGAATGATGGGCTTATGTCTGTTCCACTTTATGCGACATTTTGTCTATAGGGATGATGCTGCTGTAATGCATGGGGCCCGGAGCGCAGCATTTACTGCGCTCCGGGCCCCACTGTTTTGAGAGTTTATGGCGGCTCTGCCGTCGTCCTAGTCAAACAAACTCGGCATGTCGTTTTCCTTCATGAGGGCACCGGCAGAGGGGAGACTCTGCGCGGTGAACTTCTCGGCCGAGACGCCGGCGCCAAGGATTTCCTCGGTCGTGCCGACGGTGGTGACCGAGCGACCCTTCTTGGCGGTAAAGGCCTGGACGCCCTGCGTGTTGGTGGTCGTCTTGGTCTTGAGCAGCGACGTGTTGAAGTTCATCAGGCGGTAGTCGCTCGAGACCAGCGCGATGTCGCGATCCTCCTTGAGCACCTGGGCATACAGCAGTTTGCTGCCGCCGTAGATGGCGTTCTTGAGGCGCTTGCGGTTGGTCTTGGTGACGTATCCAGAAAGCGCGACGCGCACCACGCGGCCGTTCTCAAAGACGAACAGCACGTCGGCCTTGTAGTCCTCGGGGTCGATGACCCAGATCACGCTCTCGTCGGGTTCCATCTCGAGGTCGGTGGGCAAGTACGAGCCCAGCTGGGCCGACTTGGTGTCCTCAAACGCCGCAACCTTGCACTTGTATACCTGGCTCTTGTTGGTAAAGACCAGCAGCTCGTGGGTGTTGGAGGACGGGAACTCGATAAAGGGTTTGTCGCCGTCTTTGTACTTGAGCGTGGCCGCCTTCTTGAGCACGCGGTCCGTCATCTTCTTAAGGTAGCCATCGCGTGAGAGCATGATGGTAACCGGGTACTCCTCGACCTCGGGCTCCAGGCTTACCTCGATGACCTCGTGGGGCTCGATCCTGCCCGTGCGGCGCGGCATCACGTACTTCTTGTTGACCGCGGCCAGCTCGTCGCTGATGACCTTCTTGATGCTCTCCTCGCTGGAGAGAATCTCCTCAAGCTCGGCAATCTCGCCCTCAAGCTTGGCGATATCCTTGGTGCGGTTGAGGATGTACTCCTCGTTGATGTTGCGGAGCTTGAGCTCGGCAACAAACTCGGCCTGCGTCTCGTCGATGTCGAAACCCTTCATAAGGTTGGGCACGACCTCGGCTTCGAGCTTGGTGCCGCGGATGATGGCGATGGCCTTGTCGATGTCGAGCAGAATTGCCTCAAGGCCGTGCAGCAGGTGCAGGCGCTCGGACTTTTTGCCCAAGTCAAAGTTAATGCGGCGACGCGTGGACTCAATACGCCACTTGACCCACTCGTGCAGGATCTGGCGTACGCCCATAACGCGGGGGTAACCATCGACCAACACGTTAAAGTTGCATGAGAACGAATCCTGCAGCGTAGTCGAGCGATAGAGCTTGGCCATGAGCTTGTCGGGGTCAACACCGCGCTTAAGATCGATGGCGATACGCAGGCCCGAGAGGTCAGTCTCGTCGCGGATGTCAGCGATCTCCTTGACCTTGCCTTCTTTGGAGAGCTTGACGATGCGATCGATGATGACATCGGTCTTGGTGGTGTAGGGGATCTCGTAGACCTCGATAATGCGCTCTTCGGGAATCCAGCGCCAGCGGGAGCGGATCTGGAAGCTGCCAAGGCCGGTCTCGATAATCTTTTCCATCTCCTCGCGGCGGTAGATAATCTCACCGCCGGTCGAGAAGTCGGGCATGGGCATGTACTCGAGCAGATCGCAGTTGGGATCCTGCAGGTAGTGCATGGTGGCGGTGCAGACCTCGTTGAGGTTGAAGCCGCAGATGTCAGACGCCATGGCGACGCCGATGCCCTTGTTGGCCGAGACAAGGATGTTGGGGAAGGTGGTGGGCAGCAGGCGCGGCTCCTTCATGGCGCCGTCGTAGCTGTCGACGAAGTCGACCGGGTCCTTGTCGATGTCTTTGAAGATCTCGGCACTGATGGGGGAGAGCTTGGCCTCGGTGTAACGCGAGGCGGCGTAGCTCAGGTCGCCCGAATAGTACTTGCCAAAGTTGCCCTTCGACTCAACGAACGGCGCGAGCAGCGCCTCGTTGCCGGTGGCCAGGCGCACCATCGTCTCGTAGATTGCGGCGTCGCCGTGCGGGTTGAGCTTCATGGTTTGGCCCACGATGTTAGCGCTCTTCTGGCGCTCACCTTTGAGCAAGCCCATCTTGTACATGGTGTAGAGCAGCTTGCGGTGCGAGGGCTTAAAACCGTCGATCTCGGGGAACGCACGCGAGACGTTGACGCTCATGGCGTAGGGCATGTAGTTGACCTCGAGCGTCTGCGTGATCGGCTGATTGGTGACCTCGGAGTGCAGGCCGATGACGTTCTCGGCGTTGACCTGCTTTTTCTTTGGCTGGTTCTTCGTCTTCTTCTTTGCCACGATTTCCTCTTGAACTTCTTATGGGCCGTCGTTATCGATTTGCTGCTACTGCAGGTCCAGCTGGTCCAGGTATTCCTTGCCGTGCTCCGAGATATGGCGCTTGCGGCCCGCCTCGTCGCTGCCCAGCAGAAGGTTGAACATGGTCTCCATCTTGGTGACGTCTTCGGACTCCACCTTGATCAGACGACGCGTCTCGGGGTTCATGGTGGTGAGCCACATCATGTCCGGGTCGTTCTCACCAAGACCCTTGGAGCGGTTGATGGAGCACTTCTGGTCGCCGATCTCCTTAAGAATGCCGTTCTTTTCGAGCTCGGTGTAGGCAAAGTAGGTCTTTTCTTTGCAGTTGATCTCGTAGAGCGGCGACTCGGCGATATATACGTAGCCTTCGTCGATAAGCGTGGGCACCAGGCGATAGAGCATGGTGAGCACGAGCGTACGGATGTGATAACCGTCGACGTCGGCGTCCGTACAGATGATGACCTTGTTCCAGTTGAGGTTGTCCAGGTCAAAGGCGCCCAGGTTCTTGATGCGCTTGTCCTTGATCTCCACGCCGCAGCCCAGCACGCGCATGAGGTCCATGATGATGTCGGACTTAAAGATGCGCGGATAGTCCTCCTTTAGGCAGTTGAGGATCTTGCCGCGGACGGGCATAACGCCCTGGAACTCGGCATCGCGCGAGGTGCGAATGGCGCCTGCTGCCGAGTCGCCCTCTACGATGTAGATCTCGCGGCGGCTCTTGTCCTTGGAGCGGCAGTCGATGAATTTCTGCACGCGGTTGGCCATGTCGGTCTTCTGCTGCAGGTTGGTCTTGATGCTCTGGCGCGTCTTCTCGGCATTCTCGCGCGAGCGCTTGTTGATGAGCACCTGCTCCATGATCTTGTTGGCGGCATCTTTGTTCTCGATCAAGTAGGTCGAGAGGCGCTCCTTAAAGAATGCCGTCATGGCCTGCTGGATAAAGCGGTTATTGATGGCCTTCTTGGTCTGGTTTTCGTAGGACGTCTGGGTGGAGAAGCAGTTGGTCACCAGC
Organism: Collinsella sp. Sow4_D11; assembly: GCF_052116465.1. NCBI lineage: Bacteria > Bacillati > Actinomycetota > Coriobacteriia > Coriobacteriales > Coriobacteriaceae > Collinsella > Collinsella sp. Sow4_D11. The sequence continues at coordinate 12,100 of NZ_JBQKLA010000009.1, forward strand.
ACCAGGCAGTCCTGGACATCTTGCCACTTAATGCCGCTCTCGTTTTTGTTGTACTTGCCCTGTTGCTTAATGTAGGCATCGATGGCGCTGGTGAGGGCGCTGCGGGCCGCCTTCTCCGGCGAGCCGCCGTTCTCGAGCCAGGAGGAGTTGTGGTAGTACTCCTGCATCGTGAAAGTGCGCGAGAAGCACATGCAAGCAGTGATTTTTACGTTGTAATCGGGTAGATCCTCGCGATCGCGACCGCGACGGTCGGCCTCGATAAAGAAGGGCTCGGTAAGGTAGTCGGTACCGACCTTCTCGAGCACATAGTCCTCGATGCCCTTGGGATAGCAGAAGTCCTCTTCGGAAAACTCGCCGTCGTCGCCCTCGATGCGCAGCCGGAAGGTCACGTTGGCGTTGACCACGGCCTGGCGGCGCATGGTCTCGCGATACCAATCGTGGGGGATGCTGATGGAGGTAAAGACCTCAAGATCGGGGCGCCACTTGATGGTGGTGCCGGTGCGGTTCTCGTCGCTGGGCTCAATCTCGAGTGCCTTCTTTTTGGCGCCGACGACCTTGCCCTTCTTAAAGTGCAGGGAGTACTTGTTGCCGTCGCGCCAAACCGTGACGTCCATGTATTCGGAGGCGTACTGGGTTGCGCACGAGCCCAGGCCGTTGGTGCCGAGCGAGAAGTCGTAGTCGCCGCCCTGGTTGTTGTTGTACTTACCGCCGGCGTAAAGCTCGCAAAAGACGAGCTCCCAGTTAAAGCGCTTCTCGGAGGGGTTCCAGTCAAGCGGGCAGCCGCGGCCGTTGTCCTCTACCTGAATGGAGCCATCGCGAAAGGCGGTAAGGGTGATGAGCTTGCCGTAGCCCTGGCGCGCCTCGTCAACGGCGTTGGATAGGATCTCGAAGGCGGCATGCGCGCAGCCGTCGAGCCCGTCCGAGCCAAAGATGACGGCAGGGCGCAGGCGTACGCGCTCCTCGTCCTTGAGCTGACGAATACTGTCGTTACCATAGTTTGCGGTGTTCTTTGCCATGCTCGCTCTCTCGATGCTCCTTTGCCGCGTTTTAGTCATATAGATAGTCAAGGTAGCATAGCCCAGCCCTTGGGCGATTCCAACCAACACGAAATCCATCGAACAATCGTTCGGAGTTCGATGAGGTTTCGTTTACTCGCACAAAACCGAGTCGGTATTATGCGAGTAAGTTTGAATTGCGAACCGAAGTTGTAATGTCCGCATAGCGATGACGAATGAGCCGAGTCGGCGTCTCTCATAAAAGTAACCAGGAGCTAGCGGGGCCTATCCGAATTGACCTCATTGGCGGTATCGGCTTCGAGCGCCGTGCGGCGGGCGCTGTAGGCGACGAGGCCGGCGCCTGCCGCGGCGAGTGCTGCAGCGGCTGCCGTAAGGGGAGCGCATGTATCGCCCGTGCCCGCAAGCGCGCCCGCTTTTCCGGGGCGCTTGCTATTGTTGTGGTCCTTGCCGCTGCTGGAGCTGCTTCCGCCGGAGCCGCCGCCCTTGTCAGTATCGCCGCCACCCGAGCCGCCACCGTCGTCCGCCGTCATCGGTGCATCGTGAAGCCCCGTCGTATCCGCGCTGTCGCATAAGCCGACCTGAACTTCGGAGCGTTCGCATGCCGCGTCGGGCACATGAAGCTCGTGCAGTACGGCACCCAGCGCCGAGTTTGCACCCGGTCGAATTTCCTCGAGCGTTACGGGATCGAGCGCCACCAGATTATGCGCCTTCGCATACAGCGTTACGCGTTTGCCCACATCGTCGCTCCAACTCTCGGGGATGGCGAAGCTCATGCGGAACTGTGCCGTGCAACCCGGTGCCAGCACGGCGTTGCCGTTGTCGGCTACCAGCGGGTGCGTTGCAAGACGTGCGCCCAGCGTCTCGAGCGCGTACTTCACGTGTGCCATGTCTTTGGCCGAAGCATCCTCGGCAAGCTCTGGATCGTAGATCGAAACCATGCGTGCGTTCAGTCCGAATCCGATGGATGCGCTGGAGAACGGCTGGCTGGAGCCCTCTCGGTACAGATCGATCGTGCCGGCGGTCAGCAAGGTGTTGCCGTCGTTTCGCACCGTGACCATGAAGGATTCGCCTGCTGCTCCGGGTACCACCGCGCCCGAGGTAGCGACCGCGCCCGTCGGAGTGGCACACGCCACCAAGGGCACTTCGATGCCGTGCAGCTCTGCCTCGCTCTTCTCCGCGCTCACAATGTGCGTGGCGAGTGCGGAGAGCATGCCTCCCGACGTCAAAAATGTCGTTATCTGATCGACGGGATGGTCCAGCTCGCACATCACGAACGGCTCCGTGAACAGATCGCCTGCCAAGGTGCTGGCGAAGATGCGGAAGTGCTTGCCCATCACTGCTACCGGGTTGCCTTCTTCGTCGTAGGTTTGTCCCATCTTGCCATCGGTGTTCTCTACATAGAGCACGCACCTGCCGTTGTTGCTTACGCTAAACGATGCCGGGCCACAGCCTGCGGCACCCACGGGCTGCGTTGCAAATGCCGATGCGCCTCGCGTCCAAGTAATATGCTGCAGTTGCTCGTTGACGGTTGCCAAAAAGCCCGAATGTTGTGGCCATGGCACCGCATGAGGTACCGTGGCGTCTGGTGACATAACGTCCCAGCACGCAATGGACTGGCCGATCACGGCGTACGATGCGCAGCCGCAACCGTCTGCGGTCTCGTACGCAACGGACACCACCATTTTGCCGTTGATATTCTCGGGCTTGCCCAGCTCGATACTCGACGGTGCTTGCGGGAAGCGGAGGACCTGACGGAACGTGAGACTGTCGCCCAAATCATCCGACCACAAGGTAAAGCATTCCAGCGCAACCTCGGCCTCGCTGCCGAGCGCCTTTTCTGCGGTGGTTCCGCGGCGGTGGAGGTAGGCACCCGACAGGCGCCCGTCGACGAGCGTCTTGCCCACCGTGATACGCGGGCACTGCAGACAATGGTAGCCATCCTCCTGAAGGCGGCCGCGCGAGATGCTGCGCCACGACGTATACGACACCACGCGAACTTCGCTATTACTTATGCGCAGGCGCACGACGGACAGTATGCCGGCTGTGCTTGCCGTATCGAAAAGGGTGTTGTCACCGGCGGGGCGCTCGCCCGAGATCAGCAGCACGTAGGCGTCCTGGTTTCCTCTTCCGTCCGTATATTCCACCACGTCGAAGTCGTAATCGAATATGCCGTCGCGCTCCACGTCGCCCTCGCCAAACCCAAGGGGAAAGTCCACGGGAGTGGGAGCGGACCACGTGCCGTTTGCCTTTGTGTGCACCACCAGGCGCGAGCGGCCATTGTCGCCGTAGCGCACCGAGGCGATACGGAACAGACATTCTACGCCGGCAATCATTGCCAGCTTCATGTGGGCTTCGCTGAGCACGCCAGTAAACAGCACGTTGTCGCTCGAGGGTTTTATGCCGCCACGCTCGTCCTCCGATACACCAGCAGAATTGGCGTTGGGGTCCGCAACGGCGTTCGTCGCCTGCCCGATATAGGTGTACTCATACATCGGCGCGGCTTTTTCGTCGTTCTCTATCAGTGTATGGACGAAATGCTCGATCTGTCCCGTGTCGTCGCTTTCTGCATCCGCCTCGAGCTCAATGCGCGTGACCGCTTGATCCCAATCGCGCACGACAGGCGCGACGTTTACGGCAGTGGCCTTAACCTCGGCGCGTGCGAGCAGCTCGGCGTTGGTGACGATGGTGGCCGATGCGATTAATTGCGGCACGCCGCCTGCCTCGGCGTTGCCGGCCGTGCCGAAGCGGGCATCCAACGTGTAAGGCGTATCTCCACCCAATGCGAGCTCAGAGCGCTGGAGCACATACTGGTTGCCATTGTTCACCGACATATTCCACGAATCGAGGAGTGTGGGCCACGACCCCGACCAAGCCTTGGTGGTCCACTTGAACATTACGAACTGGAGTATCACATCGACATCGACGTCTGCACCTACGCGCAGTCGCGGAAGCTGGTGTCCATCTGCCTTCTCGTACCCAATGAACAGCGTGAGGGATGCGGCGCCGCGCACGGCAGACGAAGCGACACCTGCAACGCCGGCGCCAAAGGTGACGGCAAGCCCGATCTGGATGGTGAACGAGCCCGAGGTGTTTGAATAGTCGAGCGAAATGTTTTTAAAAAACGCCGCGCCGCTGCCGTGCGTGTGGGCACCCACGGCGAGCGCCAGCTTCGCCAGCACCCAGGGGTTGACGTTTAGGAAAAACGGCACCGGTCCTAGGGTAAACTGCTCGGTCCAATTGAGGTTGGTTCTTACCTGGAAGAGGGCCTTAATATTGCCAAATGCGGGGTCGTTGTTGTCACCCCAGGTTTTGCCCACCCAGTCGTAGGCGAGCGATCCGTACAGCTGTGTGGCGATATCCATCGTAAAACGCGGCGTGCAGTGGTGACGAAGCAGCTTAGTGTTCCTTGGATCGGTGCCCGAACCGGCACTCATACTTTTGTACTGATTCCACTTCCCCTCCATCTCGTCGAGGTAGCGGTTTGCCTGCTTGGCGCCCGACTCGCGCGGTGACTTCTTCCAGTATTCCGGATCCGGATTGCCCGAATCGTTCATGTAGCCGACCGGTTTGTATCCTCCGCCAAACAGCACGTATCCGGCAAAAGAGAAATCGAACAAAATGGGGAACGAGGGCATCCAGCACGTGAACTTATTGCCGCCGATGCCGGGAAACGCCGCCGGGAAATCAAACGGAGTAATCTCTTGGTCCATGGTGGTGGGGACGATAGTGGTCGAGCCCGATTCTGCCTTTGCGGCCGGCGCGGTGACAACGGCCATGGGGGAGGAGAGTGTATAGGTCTTGCCCTGATAGTCGAGGACAAAGCGCAGCTTGCATCCTTCCTCCAGAAGGCCCGAAGCTGCATCGAGGAACGTGTCTTCGAGTGTGAACGTTGCCAGATTATCTGAACCCGATGCACTGGCCTTGACTTGGCCAATTTGCGTGACGGTTTCGGATGAGCTGCTCGTGGCGGGCATTACCTTGTTGATGCACAGCGTTGCCTGTCCACCCTGTGGCAGATGTACCTGCACGGTAAAGGCGTGCGTGTCGGGTTGGTCGTTTCCGGCGTCGTCCTTCGGCAGTGCCATGAACGTGGCGTCGGCGTACTGGATGTCCCACTCGTCGAACGTAAGCTGGCGAAAGTACGGCTCACCGTCGGAAAGCGGACGTGTGGGCGCGGTAATGGCGGTGCCGCCCTGGATGCGCGTGAGGGGGATCTCGACATCACGGTAGCCCGCCATGCTGATGGAGATGCCACCGTTAAAGTCGTACGCGTCGAGAAGCGTTGCCTGGTCCACGTAGCCTTCCGAAAGCGGCGCGACCTCAAAGATGGCCGTGCCCTCGTCGTCGGTAGTGGCGGAGATCTGCTTGCCCGCGGCATAACGCGACGCGAGCGTGACCTGGGCTCCCTTGATGGGCATATTCTTGTTGGCGACGTCGACCACGACCACACCAAACATGGTGCGCGAGAGAACGAGCACCTTGAAGGGGTCTTCTTCGTCGGCATAGGCCTCGGTGGGGGCGAATGGCAGTATGAAGGCGTTTGCGCTGCTCGGCACGCGAGGCAGCATGATGCCTGCCAGCGAGGATGCTCCGGCGATAAGTAGCGAACGACGATCAAGCATTTTGGGCTCCCATCCCGCAAATAACGGAGGAAATAATCCTATTTTGCGAGAAGGTGCCCCGTGGCGGTAGTGCCGTTCAAGGGTCAAAATGTCCAAATTGATCGAGCGAAGCGCCGGGTTCCGGAACGCGTTCGATGCGCTTGGCAGCCCGGTCGCTAACGCAACATATGCGCGACCAGCTCGGCGCGAGTTCCGATACCAAGCTTGGCATACACTCCTGATAGGCGGTTTTTAACAGTGCCCGGCGATACTTCCATGTGGCGTGCGATTTCGGCGTTGGTCCATCCGCGGCAGGCGAGCATGGCCATGGTGAACTCCGTGGTCGTTAAATCGTCGGCCACGTCCTCGCCCGAATCGGGGTTGTGGATGCGCCGCCAGCCGTAGCTGAATCGATACGTAATCTCGATGATGCGTGCGAAATCGTCAGGGTATTGCGCTTTTAGGCACGCCTCGATGAGCCCCTGTAAAAGGCCGTGGTGCTCGCCAATGAGCTCGATAAGGCCGTCGGGGCGCGCAATGTCCCAAGCGGCTCCGAAATGTGCCTTTGCGGCATCGATGTCCTTGAGGCTCATGCATGCCATGGAAGCCGCCAGGTGCAGGAACAGTTCCGAGATGGGATAGCTTCCCTGTTTCATGATCAGGGCATTTTCCACCATGCCCAGGCTGCGGCCGTATTCGCCGCGCAGATACAAGGCGTGCGCCATCACGTAGCTGGCGAACAGGCGCAGGCCTTCGGGCAGATGCGCCGCAAGCGGATAAAACTCTTCGGCGGAATACGGGGAAGGCAAGTGCAGCAGGACGCTCGCGGCCGAGGCGAACAGGATGTGCATGGCGTGGACGGCAGGCGATTCCTCGTCGGCCGGCGTATCGAGGATGCCAGTAAGGCACCGGCGGGCATCGGCGATACGGTTGAGCGACAGACTGGCGTATCCGCAGATAAAGCATGCGGAATAGCGCAGTGCGGGGTCGGTGGCGTCAAGATAGGGGCGCGCCGTCTTGGCGGCGAGGGTGGCCTGTCCGCGAAAGTACAGCGCTTCTGCCGTGGCAATGGCGCGCGAATCGGGGTCGGAAATGCCTGCAACCGCAGCGTCAATCTGCCCCGGCACAAAGGCGGTGCACATCAACGGCATGGGAACGCATGGGTAGCCATCGCAGTCCATCTTCCATCTCCCAACAGCTGGCAACAATAGCAGCAATTGTACTCCTGTTACTCGGGACTGGAATTTGCGGGTATGGCATACGATTACGCAGAACGTATAAAGGAAGAGTCTATTGGCGATGCTGCCAAGGTGGCTACCGAAGCCTAGCTGGCCTCGACAGTAGGAAAAATTGCCACCCCTGCAAAAAGCTTTGTCGCAGCGATGGGAAACGCATCTCGTTCTGCATATAATGAGGGCATATGACGGTGCGTCTGCATACGTGTGACGCATTCCCATCGAACCGAAAAGGAGCTTTGCATGGATTCCAACAAGCGTCCCGACGACATGGTGCGTATCACCACTTCCGAACTTGCCCAGGTGTTCATCGATGAGCAGGTCGCTGCAATCCGCGAGCAGATCGGCGATAAGAAGGTCCTGCTGGCCCTTTCCGGTGGTGTCGACAGTTCGGTTGTCGCGGCCCTGCTCATCAAGGCCATCGGCAAGCAGCTTATCTGCGTGCACGTGAACCACGGCCTGATGCGTAAGGGCGAGAGCGAGCAAGTCGTCGACGTCTTCAAGAACCAGATGGACGCCAACCTGGTCTATGTGGACGCGACCGATCGCTTCTTGGATAAGCTCGTGGACGTCGAGGAGCCCGAGGCCAAGCGCAAAATCATCGGCGCCGAGTTCATTCGCGTGTTCGAGGAGGAGGCCCGCAAGGTTGGCGACGAGGTCAGCTTCCTCGCCCAGGGCACCATCTACCCCGACATCCTGGAGTCCCAGGATGGCGTGAAGGCCCACCACAACGTGGGTGGCCTGCCCGAGGACCTGCAGTTTGAGCTTTGCGAGCCCGTCAAGCTGCTGTACAAGGACGAGGTCCGCGTCGTGGGCCGCGAGCTCGGTCTGCCCGAGAACATGGTCGAGCGTCAGCCGTTCCCCGGTCCCGGCCTGGGCGTCCGCTGCCTTGGTGCCATCACCCGCGACCGTCTTGAGGCGCTGCGCGAAGCCGACGCCATCGTGCGCGAGGAGATCGACAAGGCAGGTCTGACCATCTGGCAGTACTTCGCCGTGGTGCCCGACTTCCGTGCCACCGGCGTGCGCGAGGGCAAGCGCGCCTACGACTGGCCCTGCATCATCCGCTGCATCAACACCGTCGACGTGATGACCGCCGAGGTGCCTGAGCTCGACTGGGCACTGCTCAAGCGTATTACCGCTCGCGTCACAGCCGAGGTTCCCGGCATCTGCCGTGTGTGCTACGACCTCACGCCCAAGCCCGTCGGCACCGTTGAGTGGGAGTAAGCTTTTTGGGCTGCTTTGATCATAGTCCCCGAATGGGGAGGCCTCGCGCGATTGCGCGGGGCCTTCTTTTTCGAAAAGAGCTGCCGTCGTGGTGTTGCCACTGTCCATCGCGCTTGCCATCGCCTCTGGTGTTGCTCCTGAGCATGGCTGATTTGCGACGAGAACTAGCAGGGCTTGTTGGCGGCACGAGCGAAGCAGGTTGTTTCGCATTGAGCGCGCCGGGCAGAAGAAGGCCATAATGGAGTGCGCGCACAATTTGTTTTAGAGGAGGATGCCGCATGGCAAAAGACGAACAAACAGGCTGGATTGTTGAGATGCTCATGGCCAGTACGTCGGTGACGCCCGCGGCTCTTTTGGAAGAGGTTATGGCAGATGAGCGCTGCGTGGCTTTTGGCCCCATCCACCATTTTATTGTGGGCGCGGTGCTGCTTGCGTGCTGGCGCAACGCCGAAGCATCTGGGGAGCGAGATGCGATGCTCAAAAACGATCTTGCCGATTTGATGTCTCGTTCGGATTGCGTGCCGGGGGCAACGTGTGCCCGCTGGGGCATGTGCGGGGCAGCTGCGTCTGCGGGCATGGCATATGCAATCGTGCGCGGCAATGCGCCGCTGCGCAGTGAAGGCTGGCAGGAGGGGCAGCTTATGGTTTCGGAGCTGCTTGCCGCCATCGCGCGCTCGGGAAGCCCACGGTGCTGCAAGCGAGACGCGCGCGTGGCGATTCGTGAGGCCGTTTCGTTTTTTAACGCGCTCGGCGGACCACAGCTTAAAGCATGGGAGAAGACGCCAGCCTGCGATAGCTATGCGGTCAATACAGTGTGCATGGGCGAAAAGTGTCCGTATCATCCTGCGATGCTGAGCGCTGAGGAGAGATTGAAGGCACAAGCGACGAAGCCAGAATGACCGACCTTGCGGCGCCACAAGTTGGCGCCCATATGCAACGGACGCCCGCTGTCGAGTAGGCGTCCGCTAAGTTAATCAAATGTAGATGGGATTATCGGGTCATTAGACCCTTGTCGTCCTCACCAGATGGGCCATGTTTTCCCCGAGCTGGCGCAGCATGTCCTCGCCAAAGGGGTCGTCGCCGCTGTTAAACATCATGTTCCAGTAGGTCGACGAGGCCACTGGCATGCCACTGAATGTAAAGCAGCGGTTCAGTTCATCGAGTGTTGAGGTGGACCCCACCCGCCAAAGCGTCGTCACCGCGCATGCCGGCTTGCCGGCGAACCGTCTTCCGTGCACGCTCGCGGCGTAAAACGCGCGGTCGAGCAGCGCGAGCAACGCGCCGTTTGCCCCTGCAAAGTAGACCGGCGTACCCACCACGAGCTCCTGGTCGAGCGTCTCGGATATCGCCTTTACCGCGCGCTTGGTGGCACAGTACACGCCCGAGAGCGGTCCGACGTTGTAAGCGCCCAAGCTGCTCACGTTGAACACATGGCCGGAGCGGCGGGCCCTCATACCGGGCAGCACCGCGCGCACGGCATGGCGTTGGTTCTGTGCGCATGGGCCCCTTGCTTTTGTGTGCGCGAAAGGGGCAGTTATTCGTCACATTCCCGCGCAACGTGCTCGATAAGCTCCTCTTGGCTTACCGGACGCCCCTGATTAAGCATCAGGTATTCCATGATTCCCGTTTCCTTGCGCGTAAGAGATAGAGCCTCACTGTCCACGGAAGCGATGCGCGCCTTGGTGTCAAAGCTGAGCTTTCCGCAGGTTAAAACTATGTCGCTTTGTGTAAAGCGTCTGAGGGTAAGGCTGCGGATCCTTGCCGCAAGCTCGTCCAGATGAAACGGCTTGGTGAGGTAATCGTTGGCGCCGGCATCGAGTCCGGAGACTTTAACGGATACTTCACCACGCGCGGACAGAATCAGTACCTTGGTCTCGCAGTCGGGCAAATATGTTTGTCCGCAGGGTGTGCTCGAGGGCGCCATTCCGCTGGCCATTGCCAACGCCGGTATTTGATCTGCGCTGGGGTGGCTCTTTATCTGGAAACTTGTCGTTCTCATTGCCGTGGTAGAGCTGAGCGTTTTGTTCTACCGCCCCTTCTGCAAATGGATTTGTTCACTCGGTGCATTCTATGCGCTCATGAATAAGGTGTCCCTACTGGGGGTTCGGGTTGACGCATGCAAATGTGTCTCGTGCGGCAAGTGTTCAAAGGTTTGTCAGATGGACGTCGATGTGGTCCGCGCGTCCAATCATGCCGAATGTATCCGGTGCGGAAAGTGCATCGGGGCCTGTCCCGTCGATGCCATCAGCTATCGCTATGGCCTGGATGCGTCGGCAGCAAAGCTCCCTCTGACCGCCGATAAAAAGTAAACAAGCTTCGACAAAACGGAGGAATGACCATGAAGCTTTCTAAGATTGCGGCCTTGTTTATGGTGCCGGTGCTGGCCTTGTGTCTTGTGGCATGTTCGGTGCCCGGTGGCAACGCGAGCGAATCTACGAGCTCCGATCCTAAGATCGCGGAGCTCATCGCGCAGTAGCCGACCAATGCCGACGAGGCCGCCGAGCTGTATGCGAAGCTCATGCAAAAGGAGAACGATATCCTTTCGAGCGATAGCGCACTGTGGGAAAAGGTGTTTCTTGCCGCCAATAAAGATATGCCGATGATTGAGGACGGCAGCAATTACGGCGATTTCCTGCTCAAGACCATCGACGGCGCCAAGGTAAACATCTGATCCTGCCATGGAGGGACTCCATGGCAGGATCAGATCATTGATGTTGATAAGACGCGCGAAAGTGGCACTTAGCGGTCAATCACAAAATTGTCCATCTCGACGAGCTCACGAGCCTTCTCCTGACCTTCGATGGCCTCGCGGAGACGCTTGGCGTAATATGTCATGCCATTGGCGATGTCGATGCGCAGACCGATTTCGGCGCGTTGATAGAGCGCCAACGCGCGCAGGGGATTACGGTCGATGCCACAAGAGGGGGCGTCGGGGTCAATGAGCATAGAGGCTATGCGAATGGCGGGCTGGGCGAACTCTGCATCGTCGCGGGCAAGCTCAAGACTGCGTTCGTACAGGCGGTATGCTTTTGACCTATCTTGCGGCACGGCGCGACCGCGGCTGAACATGTCGCCGAGTTTGTACACCGCCTCGCTGGAGGGCGCAAGCGCTGCGGCAAGCGAATACCACTGATAGGCTTTGGCATGGTCGGGCTTGCCAGTCCTTCCGTACTCGTAGATATAGCCGAGGCTGATGATGCTCTGGAAGCAACCTGCGTCGGCCGCCATTTCGTAGAGTTCCGCGGCCTTGGCGTAGTCCTGCTCAACAAGGTCTCCCATATAGTAGAGGGCGCCTAAATCGTTCATACAGGCTCCGCTGCCGGACGAAACTCCCAGCCTGTAGCCCAAGACGAGCATTTCCCTAACTGCTGAAGACATACGGGCCGCACGGTAGATGCGCTCTCTGTTTTCGCAGATATACTGGGCATAATCATCGCCAGGCGTGGAGAATGCAACGTTTGCCATCTCGGCGAGGAGGTCTTTTTCCTGCTCGGGCCCATAGATAAGATCTTCGGAAGGAAAACCCTCGTTGTATTCGTCCTCGCCATGGTCGACAAACTCCATGCCGGCAAGTTCTGCCATGCGCGCAACGTCTTCCTTTTCGACTCCATATGCGTTGTTGGGATTAAGGTCCATCGTTTGCTCCTTTCGGATTGTCTACTGTTTTGTATCGTATCAAGTGATGGAGACCGCGGAATTTCCATTTCGCTGTACGGCAGGTCAGGGCGCTTACCGCTTTTCAAGCTCACCCACAAAGACGGGTCAAAGTGCCTCCGCAGGCTTAGGCTCGGGTGAATACAGTTCTCCCTGGGGGTTTACGCCGATGGGGTCTGAGCAACAATCGAGCCATTCTTCGGATGCTAAATCGCTGATGGGCTGCTGTTCGCATACGGCACTGAAATTGATGCGTATGGCATCAATTTCAAGTTCGGGTGCTGCCGGCACCGCATCGATAAAGTAACGCCAGCGTTCGTCGTCCAAAAGATGCAGCAGCGTAATTTGTGTCTTTCCGTGGTATTCGTACGCATCGAGCACTAAAAACACTGGCGCTGTCCTTAGGCGTGCCTGTTTGGCCGCAATCGTTCATGGTCGCCTTCCGTATTGTTGCCGCGGAGAAGATTGCGGCATGGCTGCTCTTTATCGGCGAGCATATCAATCCGTGTGGACATCTTTTTGATTATCACGGCGGCTTGCGCCATTCGGCAAAGGTTCTCATCAACCGCGCCGCCACGGGACTCTTGAAGTGGTGGATGTTTCCAACGCGATTCTTGGCAAACCACTGCCCGCCGTCAGTACGATCGACAGCTCGGATCTTATCCTCGAGAAAGGTGGCTTACAGGAAGGCTGGCACGGCGTGCTGGCGCTGGGCAGCGAGGTTTCGGATATCGCTCCAGGGGATGCACTCACAATTGACTAATGTGACAAAGTGACAGTTCCTTTGTCACATTATCGGCGGTATGCGCGGGATGGTACGTCACGCGATGTGCCGTCCTGCTCGTTTTTTGGCGCGCTTCGTTACATTCCTCACTTGCGCTGGTAAAAAATGGGGATAGAGTAGGACAAACGCGTCGAATACGAACGGCGGGGGAGAGCGGGCAAGGTGCCTGCGCAGGAGAGGTTGCCGTCCATGCTGGAGCTCAAAGGAATTTGCAAAAGGTACGTTACGCAGTCGTTTACGCAGGTGGCGCTCGACAGCGTGAGCCTGTCTTTTCGGGATAACGAGTTTGTGGCCATTCTGGGGCCCTCGGGTTCGGGTAAGACCACGATGCTCAACGTTATCGGCGGACTCGACCACTTTGACTCGGGTGACCTGCTGATCGACGGTATTTCGACCAAGGACTTTCACGATCGCGATTGGGATGCCTATCGCAACAACCGCATCGGCTTTGTGTTCCAAAGCTATAACCTCATTCCACATCAGACCATTTTGGAAAACGTGGAGCTGGCGCTTGCGCTCACGGGCGTGGGGCACGCCGAGCGCCGCCAACGTGCGCGCAAGGCGCTCGAGGCCGTTGGTCTGAGCGAGCACGTGAACAAGCGCCCGAGTCAGCTTTCGGGTGGACAGATGCAGCGCGTGGCCATCGCCCGCGCCCTGATTAATGATCCCGAGATTGTGTTGGCAGACGAGCCGACCGGCGCTTTGGATTCCACAACGTCCGTGCAGGTCATGGACTTGCTCAAGGACGTCGCGCGCGACCGTCTGGTTATCATGGTCACGCATAATCCCGATCTGGCGTACGAGTACGCCACGCGCATCGTCAACCTGGCGGACGGCAAGATTACCGACGATTCTGATCCTTTCGATGTCGCTGACGCCACGCGCCGCGAGGCCAAGCCTACGCGCAAAACCTCGATGAGCTTTGTGACGGCGCTGGGGCTTTCTGCCCGAAACCTTATGACCAAAAAGGGCCGTACGGCCATGACGGCCTTTGCGGGCTCGATTGGCATTATTGGCATCGCGGCGATTTTGGCGCTGTCCAATGGCGTAAACGGCTACATCAAAAAGGTCGAGGAGGATACGCTTTCGAGCTACCCGCTTACCATTTCCAAGCAGGATTACGACCTGTCGTCCATGATGGGCGAACAGGGGGCCACGGATGACGATACGTCCAAGAACGAGGGTTCGTCCGATGACGGCACCGACGGCAAGGCTCAGGGAACCGATAAGATCCCTGTGGTCACGGCCGTAAAGGATATGTTTGCAAGTGTTAAGTCCAACGATATGACGAGCTTTAAGGCATGGCTCGATGCCGGCGGCGACGGTATCGACAAAGAGGTCAACGCCATCCAGTACGGTTACGGCGTGACGCCGGTTGTCTATCGTGCCGGCAAGGGCGATGAGAAGCCTGTCCGGCTGGTGCCCAACGCTATGACCGAGGCCATGAGCGGTGGTGCGAGCTCGGCGGCAACGGTGAGCATGGACTCCATGGGGACCTCGGTCTTTAACGAGATGATCGACGATCAGAGTCTGCTCGACAGCCAGTACGATGTCGTCGCCGGCCATTGGCCTACGTCTGCTCACGAAGCCGTAATGGTGCTTTCGAGCCGTGGAACGGTGGGCGACTATACGCTTTACAGCATCGGTGCGCTGGATATCGATGAGCTCAACGACCTGGTGAACAGTGCCATGGCCGCCGACGGTAAGATTGAGACGCCTGAGAGCGGCGCCGACTTTACTTACGACGATGCGCTGTCCACGACGTTTAAGGTGTTGTCGCCGGCCGATGCTTATCGCAAAAACGAAGAGACCGGCATGTGGACTGACATGTCCGGCGACGCCGACTTTATGACGGCCAAGGTTGCCGACGGTATTGACGTGCACATTGTGGGCGTGGTGCGACCTAACGAGACGGCCAATGCGAGCGCGTTGTCTCCGGGCATTGCCTATACGCATGCGTTGACTCGCCAGCTTATGGAGCGCGCCGCCGATTCGCAGATCGTGCAAGAGCAACTTGCCCACCCCGAGACGGATGTCTTTACGGGCAAAACCTTCGACGAACTGCAAGGCGAGGCCAAGCAAGGCGTGGATCTGGGCAGTATGTTCAGTGTGGACGAGGCGGCGCTCAAGAGCGCGTTCTCGTTCGATGCGTCTGCACTCTCGGGTGCTGCCGGTGGCATGGATTTTTCGGGCATCGATTTGTCGGGCCTGGATATTGACCTTTCGGGCGTTGGCAAAGACATCGACTTAAGCGACATCATGGCCAAAGCGCCGACCCCCGATTTTTCGGGCATCTTTGACGGTCTGGAGCTCACGCCCGAGCAAATGCAACAGGTGGGAACGCTTGCCAACCAACTATTTGAGGGCTTTTTGCGGTCTGATCAGTTTAGGGCGCTGTCACCCGAAGATCTCAAAGACGCGTCAAAGCTTGCTGCCGCATTCTCGGCGTATCTCGAGAACGATGTTGTGGCGCAGCAGTGCCTGGCACAGCTCAAGGCGCTCGGCGGCGATGCCCTGGTCGAGCGCCTGCAACAGGCGATGACCGACTATGTCCAAAATCAGTTGGCTCCGTATCTGCAGCAGGCTATGGATCAGGTGATGAAGGCGATCAGCGAGCAGGTGGCAACGACCGTGTCGACCCAGCTTAAGGCCGGCGCGGCAGGGCTCATGGACCAGATGGTGACGCAGATGTCTTCGAGTTTTGCCAACCTGGCGAGCGCCATGCGCGTGGATGCGAGCGCCTTTGCTCGTGCCATCCACTTCAACATGGACGCCGAGGACCTGAGCTCGCTCATGATGAGCTATGCCAAGGCGTCGAAGCTCACCTACGACAACAATCTGACCACGTTGGGCTACGCGGATGAAGCGGATCCCATCTCGGTCAAGATTTTCCCGCGTGACTTTGAGGCCAAGGAGCGCGTACTCGACCATATCGATGCGTACAACAAGCAGGTCAAAGCCGCCGGCCACGACGAGCAGGCAATCTCGTACACCGACTACATGGGCATCATCATGGGCTCGGTGACTGATATCGTGAATACCATCAGCTTGGTGCTCATCGCGTTCGTGAGCATCAGCCTGGTCGTGAGCTCCATCATGATCGGCATCATCACCTACATCAGCGTGCTGGAGCGCAAAAAGGAGATTGGCATCCTGCGCGCGATCGGCGCGTCGAAGCGCAACGTGGCCAACGTATTCAATGCCGAGACCTTTATCGAGGGCCTCATTGCCGGTGTCTTTGCTATTGTCGTTGTGGTGGCCGTGAGTTTTCCGGTTAATGCCTGGGCGCTTGCTGCCAAACAGGTGCCCAATCTGATGAGCCTGCCCGTGCAGGATGCGCTGGCGCTCATTGCAATTTCGGTGCTGCTGACGGTCGTTGCCGGCCTGCTGCCGGCCCGCAGTGCATCCAAGAAAGACCCCGTGGAAGCCCTGCGCTCCGAATAATGTGACAAAGGGACTGTCCCTTTGTCACATTGAGTGACATGTAATTCGAGGTCTAATACTTTTCCCGAGAAGTGAACGAGTCAAAATGGACCCCCGAAGCATCGACACTTATTGAAGGCGGTTTCCTGCGGTTTTGCCAGCCAAATCCTGCGGGTTTGGCGTCTAAAAATGTCGATGCTTCGGGGGTCCAAATATAGCCGTTCACTTCTCGGGAAAAGTATTAGACCTTGAGATATAGACGGCGTTTGCGAGCGTCAATTAGAGCGTAAGTTGCTCGTCCTCCTTTGCGGAGAGCATGAGGCTAATTTCCGGATGGATATACTTGTCGAACTCTTCTTTGGGCTCGGTGTCAAAGGTGTAGTACGACTTGATAGATTCGTCCTCCGTCTTGATGCTGATTTCTTCATATAGGGATCCGGCTAAAAATGCCTGTTTAAATTCATCCGACAGGCTGCATGGCGTGAGGAGGCCCGGTGTGGCAACGGAAATGTCCAACCCGTTGAGCGGGGGGCGCAGAGTGTCGCGATATCCTGCTCGCTGCAGGCGAGGTTGTATGCAAGGCTTGCCTCGGGGTCGATCTGACTGGTGTAATCGACGTCCGTGAGCATGCCATCTGCATCGAAAGAAAGGTAGACATAGGCTGCTTGAGCGCCGAGGTCAATATCACCCAGATAGCCGATAATGCGGTAGCCGTAGTCGTGATACGACTCGTATGGGTCGTCTGCCGCGACGCGTTTGCACACGGGCTCCAAGGCATCTTGCGCGGCGAGCATGCCGGCGACCTCCGCGGAGCGGTCTTTGTTGGTTTGGGCTACCGCAAGCCTGCTCTGCAGCTCCTTCCACTGTTTGCCCTGCATTCCAAAGCGCGGCGCAAGAGCGCAATAGCAAAAGATGACGAGTTCGATTGCGGTGAGTGCAATGGCGGTATACATGCCCGCGGGTTGGAATTCCTTTTGGTGGAACGCGATATCGTTGATCATTTGGAGCGGCAACATCAACAGGCATGCTACGAACGACATGACGAGTGCGGTCGCTGCGATCTTGGGGTATGTGCAGTACCGCTGGATGTGTTTCTTTTCTTGTTCGGTGAGCGGCTGCATGGGGCCTCGACTCTCATCGTTTTTCGGGGGCGATGCGTACACACTCTTGAGTATAGATGAGCGGAGGGTGTCTGTTGTTCAGACATGGCGGTCAGCAGCGTGCTGTTGGTGATCGCTTGATCGCGAACGTCCTCTTTTGGACAAGGAAAAAGTGGCGAGTGAGGGAGCTGCTGTGGGGCGGCCCTACTTGCTGTTTGTGGGCGCCATTCACCTTCGTTGCACAGGGATGGTCGGAGGGCTGGTTGACATCAAGCAACCGCCTCCGCCTTGTGGGCCGCCTCGGGGACAAGGCATAATGCATGTGACAAAGGGGCGGTTCCTTTGCCGCATTGATTTGAGAGTAGATGTTGATGATTCTATCGTTGGCCCCCATGGAGGGGATTACCGGGCATGTGTTCCGTCGCGTGCATGCGGAGTGCTTCGGTGCGCTCGACTGCTATTACACGCCGTTTTTGCCGCCGCCGCGGGTGGGCAACCGCTTTGGCGGCAAGGCGTTTAAGGAAATCGATCCGGCTAACAACCAAGGGCTTAACGTGGCGCCTCAGCTGATGTCCAAGAACGCGGATGAGTTTGTGTGGGCGGCGCGCGTGCTCGCCGACATGGGTTACCGCGAGGTTAATCTGAACCTTGGTTGCCCCTCGGGTACGGTTGTTGCCAAGGGTAAAGGATCGGGCTTCTTGCGCAACTTGGACGAGCTCGAGGTGTTCTTGAGTGACGTGTGCGAGCGATCGCCGTTGCCGGTGTCGGTAAAAACCAGGCTGGGGCTGGAGAGCGACGACGAATACGAGCGCGTGCTTGACCTGTACTGTCGCATGCCGTTGGCAGAGTTGATCGTGCATCCGCGCGTACAGAAGGATCGCTATACGGGCTCGCCGCGCAAAGAGTTTTATGGCGAGACGTTGGAGCGGGCACCGTTTCCGGTGGCATACAACGGCGATATTTTTGATCTTGAGGACATGGATGCGCTGGTGGAGGCCTATCCCGGTACACGCCATGTGATGCTGGGGCGTGGCTTGCTTGCGAACCCCGCGCTGGCTCGCATGGTCAAGGGTGGCCCTGCTGCCACGGCAGCCGAACTGCAGCGCTTCCACGACACGCTGTTTGCGGCATATGCAGAAGAGATTGGCGGCAACGCGGTCTTTCGCATGAAGGAGTGGTGGTTCTACGCTAAATGCGCCTTCGCCGATCCTGCTACCGTTCACAAGCTCGTACGCAAGACTAAAAAGGTCGACGAATACCGCGCCGCCGTCGATCGCGTCTTTCGCGAGCAGCCACTTGCGCCCATAGCCCGCTTCCACGGTTAGCTAGTCATTGGGGACGTTCTTTAACGGCTAGTCATTTAAGAACGTCCCCAATGACTATGTTGCAAAAGCTGTACGTCAGCATCCAAAGATGTCGAAAAATGTCGACTTTGGATGCTGGCGTACATGTTTGGATTCGGTGGGGGACTAGGCAATCATTGCGTCAAGGGTAATGAGTTCTCTGAGTCGCTCTGTGCGTGTTTGCCCATGGCGCTTTGCCTTCTCGTCAAACGCTTCAAGAACCGATTCACCCACACGTGCCGATAAAACAACGCTTGGCTCATCAGAGATCGACGGCCTTCCCAGCTTGATGGTGCGACCCTTCGGCCACTCATCTTTTTCGTATGCCTCCGCGGCTTTCTCCAACTCTCCGGGGGCAAATCCGATCATCTTTTCGAGTTGCTTAGCGTCCATAGCGCCTCCTATCGATTGATCCCGATTTCCCTGAGCACCTTGCGCGTAGGAGGGACAAGGGCGTGGTAAATGATATAGCCATCTCGATTGGAGCAATATCGAGCGATGAGCTCCATGAGACGGCTTCTTCCATCAAGTCCAACGAGAACGTAATCGATACCTCCGTTTTCAAGATCACGCCTGAACCATGCAAAAGCGGAGTTCCAGGCGCAGGTGATATCCGTCTCCGTCAGCCCGTGTTTGAGGGCGTGGGGGTGGATTGCGATGAGCTCCATAAGGGCCTCTCTTTTTGTATACAGTTTTGTAAACAAAAATGCAAGCAGTTAATAGGCTTAAGCGACTTGTTTTGATTGGACTTTTCGATGTAAAGCCGACATCGGAGGCTCCACTACTCCTTCGCTTTTTAGTTCGGTATGTGAACGTCCGTTGAACTCCCAGAGGGGAGCGTTTTCATAGATTATCGAGAGGAGCTTGGAGACTTCGGCTGTTTTCTTGCGTTCGTAAAACTCGGGCCGTACGACAATCAATAAGAAAGCTGCGTCTTCGGTAATTTGCTGTGCTGTCGGCATACCGTTGAGTCCAACGGAACGCAAAAGCTTTGTCATGATGAAATCGAACTCATCTTCTCTTGCATGGAGATCGGATGCCTTAATCTCAGGGTCTCTCAGGACGTACTGCTTGAGTCGTTCGACAGATCGACTGCACTTTATATGCCCGCAGATGACTTCGTCATAACTGAGCCTTTTGATTGGGAGACGTTCGTGACCGGCGAAGATGGCTGCCACTCTGATGCCAACGCGCCGTTCGCGCAGCGCGCGCATCTCACCGGTGTATTCGCTGCGTCTTTCATATTTTCGATAGGAGTATCCGTAGTCATCGTAGTAATAAGGGGCTTCATCGACAGCGTCATCGAGCTCAGGCGCTATGAGATAGAGTTTTCCATCTCTGGATGTGACGCAGGGATTGTCGATTTGCCCCGATTCGTTCCTGATTTGCCAAATAGTTTCATTTATCTCAAATCTCGAGACTGGATTGGGGGCACAGGAGTTGTAGAGCTCAATAAGTTCATCGAGTGAAATGATTCCACAGGCATCTGTGTAGGCGCGGGCGAAGCGCCGTACTTCTTGATTTGATTCAAGCGCACGGCGCTCCCAAGCATCCAAAACGTCCTGCGGACTTCGATAGCGGGCATGACGATCGATGCGCGATGCGCTCCAACGGTTATCAGCGGCAACGTTCATCAGATCCAAGCGCAGATCTTTGTCGGCGATGCGAGCGAGCGACTGATAGTGTTCTAGATCAAGCTCCGGTCGAAAACTCATGTCTTCCGGAACAGTTCGTGCGAGCTTTATGCAACGCTTGAGATAGGTCGGGCCCAGGCTTGGGCTAAAGTGCTGCTTGAGGTGGCAAGCGATGGGCGAGAGTAGGCCATTTAGATTGGAAATGGGGTATCCGGCAATCTCTTGCTCGAGACGGCGCCCGATGAGCAGAGCCCCTTCCGAAGAGGCCTCATGGTCGGTGCCTTTCTGGCCGAGGTGTTTGGCCTCGACAATCCTGCTGATATCCGAGCAGGTGTTTGAAATAATGTCGGGTGAAAGGGTTGGTATCTTTTTTGCCATAGCGATGCGCTCCTGTGTGACTCACGGAAAAGAAACAGTCTGATTGTGAGTGCCGTTCTTTGATGGCGACGGCGAACAGGAGCGCAGCCTGTCTGAGATGGGCGAGTGCGGTAACCACCGATCTTACTTACCGAGCTCGCTCCAGCGTGTCATTGGGGACCTCCGCAGGAGCTCTCGACCAGTCTCATGCCTTGAGATGAGTATAACACAGAGAGCAAACATATGTTCTATAAATTTGAGAAACCGAATTCCTACCCACTCATTTAAGTGCGTCCCCAATGAGTACCTACGGTTAGCTAGTCATTGGGGACGTTCTTTAACGGCTAGTCATTTAAGAACGTCCCCAATGAGTACTCGCACGCTAGAGCAGGTTCTCCTGTACCCATGCGATGATGTCGCTCGATTCGTAGAGTGGTTTGCCGTCGATGAACAGACAGGGAACCTGGCGTTTTCCGCCGACGGCGATAAGCGTCTGCTCGGCTTCGGTATCGGTCGAGATATTGCACTCGGGAACGGTCACGCTGTTATCCGCCAAAAAGCGCTTGACCTTCATGCAATACGGGCAGCCGGTCATAACGTACAGCGTGAGCTCATGATTAGTAGCCATAGGTCTCCAATCGGTTGAGGTTTTGATTGAAATACCCAAAGCCGCCGCGGTCTATGCATGAGCTGACGACGACTCGATGGCCTGTACCAGAAACGCCGTGGCTCCGGTGCCGCAGGGCTTGTCGTAGTAGTCGATAAAGCGCTGGTCAGCAAGATAGCCGTGGGCGAGGCCCAGGTATGCTTCGTCTTGGGGCTTGTGCCCCCAGTTAAGGCCAATCCATCGACGGTGCATCGCGACAAGTTTGCGGGCCTCGCTTCCATCCGCATCGCCGTCGCCCATGGCAATCGAAAGCTGACCCAGAATAGCGCGTTCAAGTTCCTTCATGTCGTTCCATGTCTCGGGGTCCATGTCCAGCAGTGCTTCGTTTGCTGCGTCGATCGCCTCGTCGCCATAGCGCGCCCGCGCCTCGGCACCGTAGCGCCCCTCGTTTTCCTGCACGGAGCGCCAGCGCTCCAGTTGCGGCAGGACGGCGCCCATGAGCGAGACGGCTTCGTCGAGCGACATGCCGGTGTTTTGCGCCAGCCGCGGGGCACAATCCTCAATCATCGCTTCCATGGTGGTGTCGTAGGTGTACTGGCCGTGGTCGTAGCACCACTTGCAGTAATGGTCGGTTGTGGCGCCCAAAGCATCGGTGCCGCAGTCGTCGGGTGTGAGTATCATGCCGCAGCTCTGGCAATAGTGCTCGGGCATTTCGAGCAGGTGGGACAGCGGTTCTCCGGTTACGGCGGCAATGAGCTTCATCATGTCGATGCCCGGGGTGACTTCGCCGCGTTCCCAACGGCTGACGGCTTGGCGTGTGACGAAGAGCTTGGCGGCGAGCTGCTCTTGGGTAAGGTGATGGGCGCGGCGAATGGCAATGAGCTTTTCTGCAAAGGCCATAGTGACTCCTTTCTGCTGGTTGATGGCTTAAGCATACGCGGCGGCCGGCGCCCTTCCAAGCAACCGTTGGTTGCACGACGGGAGACCGCGGCGAAGAATTGCGCGCTGCACCCCACACCTCCATGCCGTACAATGACCGGCATGGAACCTATCGCACACATACATACCGACCTGCCGCAGAAGTTCGGCATTCCGCGCAACAGCTTTTTGGCGCCCCACCTGCAGGGACGCATCGTCTTTGAGCCGGAATTTGCCTCCAACGCAGCAGTTGAGGATCTGGACTCCTTCTCTCACCTATGGCTGCTGTGGCGCTTCGAAAACGGAACGCCCGGCGGCGCGGCTAAGGATATAGCTGCCGATGCCAAGACGCAGGACAGGTCCGGCACCAACGTCAAGTGGTCGAAGACTGTGCGCCCGCCGCGTCTGGGCGGAGCCGAACGCGTGGGCGTGTTTGCCACGCGGAGTCCGTTTCGCCCCAATCCCATCGGTCTTACCTGCGTCAAGCTCAGCCGCGTTGAGCGCACCGACGACGGCCCCATCATCCATGTACTGGGGGCCGACCTGCGTGACGGCACGCCCATCTACGACATTAAGCCCTACATCCCGTTTGCGGACTGCCACCCGGATGCGACCGGCGGCTGGATTGAGGGTGCTCCGTGGCAAGAGCTCGATGTTGAGTTCCCGCAAGCGCTTCAAGACATGGTCCCGCCCGCAAAGCTCCCCGGCCTGGTCGAGGTTCTTCGCCAAGATCCGCGCCGCGCGGGCAGCAAGCACGAGCCAAACCGCGTTTACCACTTGGCTTACGCCGGACTCGACATATCGTTTACGGTTGACGGGGCCAGGTTGACGGTAACCGCCATCAACGACGCGCGAGACTAGCCAGCCATTCGTCCGCACCCGTCAAATTAAGCGCCAAACCCCATGCCAAAATCGCCTGCGCTGGTGGACAATAACGCTTACCGAATCATTCCGCTCTGCACGGGGGCTCAGCATGAAATACGACTTCACTTCAATCATCGACCGCCATGGCATGGACTCCATCGCCGTTGACTCTTGGGGTGAGATCCCCGGTATGGCTCCGAACGCACCCGACGAGGGCTTCGACCGCATTCCCATGTGGGTGGCGGACATGAACTTCGCCACGGTGCCTACAGTCCAGGAGCACATCATTCAGCGCGCCCAGCACCCCATGTTTGGTTACTTCAATCCGCGTTCCGAGTACTTCGACCGCATCATCGAATGGCAGAGTCGCCGTAATGGCGTCGAGGGCCTGGCGCCTGAGCATATCGGTTACGAAAACGGCGTGCTGGGCGGTGTCGTGTCGACGCTGCGCGCGTATGTCCAGCCGGGCGATGCGGTGTTGGTCCACAGCCCCACCTACATCGGCTTCACCAAGTCCATCGAGGCCGCGGGCTATCGCATTGTCCACAGCCCGCTTCAGCTCGACGACCAGAGCGTGTGGCGCATGGACTTTGAGGATATGGAGCGCAAACTCGCCCAAAATCACATCCATGCCGCAGTGTTCTGCTCGCCGCACAATCCCTGCGGCCGCGTATGGGAGCGCGACGAGATCGAGCGCGCCATGGACATTTATCGCAAGCACGATTGCGTGGTGATCTCGGACGAGATTTGGTCCGATATCATTCTGCCGGGACACAAGCACATCCCGACGCAGTCGGTGAGCGAGGATGCCCGCATGCGCACGGTTGCCCTCTATGCGCCGAGCAAGACGTTTAACCTGGCGGGTCTGGTCGGCAGCTACCACATTGTCTACAACGAGACGCTGCGCGACCGCATGTGCGCTGTGTCTAACAAGACCCATTACAACGAGATGAATGTCCTTTCGATGCATGCGCTTATCGGTGCCTACCAACCGCAGGGCTACGAGTGGGTGGACGAACTCAACCAGGTGCTTGCCGACAATATCGAGTACTTCTGCGATTACGTGGACGAGCATTTTGAGGGCGTGTCCTATTCGCGTCCGCAGGGCACGTACATGGTGTTTCTGGACTGCACCGAGTGGTGCCGCGAGCATGGCCGTGATATTCAGTGGTTGCTCGACGAGGGGGCACGCGTGGGCGTGGGGTATCAGGATGGACGTCCGTTCCATGGCCCCTGCCACATTCGCGTGAATCTGGCGCTGCCGCTTTCACGCGTAAGGGAAGCGTGCGACCGCCTAGACCGTTACGTTTTTGGGGTATAGGGGTCGCACGATTCGGGTATTGCGGCTTGCGCCCGTGTCGTCAATGTGCGTGGGCGCATAGGGCGTAGAGGGTTGCGAGCGCGTTTTCCACGTTTGCTACTTTTCTTGAATTTGCTTGCCGCAAAGGTGTTCAACCGTAATTTCATACAGCTGGACGCCCCTGATACTTTGCTTGATCTCCTCTTCGACCTCTTCGGCAGAAGGATAGTACTTGAGGGCAAACTGTCGGACTTTGTCTTCGACAAACGCCGGGTCATCGTTCACGAGGCGGCAACGGCCAAAAACCACAGTGCTCTGAACATAGGGTGCCCAGTCGTCGTCTTTGTACCAATCGTTGCCATAGACGGTAAAGCAGACTTTGTCGCTGCGTTTGAGTGCATCGACCTTATGCCCCGCCTTGGCTCCATGAAAGTAAATTTTGTCGTGCTCGGGGTCAAAGTAGTAGTTAACGGGAATGGCGTAAGGATAGCCGTCGTCTCCGTTGACGGCAAAAATGCCGCGTTTGCAATTAACAAGTAGCTCTCGTGCCTCTTGATCGGTGATAGCACGCTTCTTTCTACGAAGAGGTCTAAACATCGTGGGTTTCCTTTCTTTCCGCGTGCTGCGTGCACGGCGGTGGGTGGTATGTCTATATCAAGATACTAGTTCAGGCTGCGAGGCAGACGGGAACATCCTATTTGTCGCAGATTGAAACGCACTTTTTTGTTGTGGAAGGATTGTCCCTCACAACTCGTCGTCTAGGGGCATTCTCGATGGCTGGTTCCGTTTGCGGGGGAGGCGTGGGACAATACCGACCAAAAGCGATTGCTTGTCCTGAAAAAAAGGGGGTCTCGATGAAAAAGCTGAGGACGCTGGCCGATGTGTTGCGTCAAGCCGGTTTCGTGCGCATCACGGGCCTTTTTCTCGTCTTTTATCTTCTGTGTTCAATGGCTGTTTGGCTCTCTGAGCCAACAACTCTTACGTTTGGCGATGGCCTTTGGTTTAGCTTTGAGACCGTATCGACGATCGGCTTTGGCGACATTCCGGCCGAAACGCCGGTCGCCCGTGTCATCACGGTCGTCCTGAGCGTTATCAGCATTTTTTACATTGCCATGCTCACGGGCGTGGCGGTGAGCTACTGCAATATGCTCATCAAGATGCATCAAAAGGACACTATGGCGCGCTTTATGGATGATCTTGAGCATTTGGAAGAGCTCGATCGTGACGAGCTCGCCGATCTGTCGCGCCGCGTGCGCGAATATCGCCGGCGCCAGCGCTAAAACGGGCGCCGCGCGTCACCATGAGGGGGACTGAATTTGAATATCACCGTGTATCTGGGTGCCAGTATCGGCAATGACCCGGCGTTTCTGCCTGCGGTGCAGGAGCTGGGCAACTGGATTGGCGCCAACGGGCACGCGCTCGTGTACGGCGGATCCAAATCGGGCCTGATGGGCGCGCTCGCCGATAGCGTGCTTAATGCCGGCGGGCACGTGACGGGTGTGGAGCCGAGCTTTTTTATCGAGGCCGAGTTTCAACATGACGGTATCGACGACCTCATCGTGACGAGCGGTATGGCGGAGCGTAAGGCAAAGATGATCGAGCTCGGCGATGCGTTCATTGCCTTTCCCGGTGGGACGGGCACGCTCGAGGAGATTGCCGAGGTTATGTCCGCGGTGTCGTTGGGGCACCTGAGTGCTCCGTGCATCCTGTATAACCTGGACGGTTACTACAACGACCTCAAGGCGCTGCTCGTACACATGATTGATAAGGGCTTATCAAGCCCACGGCGCCAGCAAGGCATTTACTTTGCCGAGGATCTGTACGAAATCGCATCAATTATCAACGGGTAAGCCTTGAGCCTGTCCCGCTGTGGTCCCCGGTGGCTCCGTTTGCAGCGCAGACGGTTGGCTCGTCTGGGCCACACTCGCTCTACAATAAAACGTATCTATGTCGACTTTGACCGCGGGAGGACCCGATGGATAAGCTCGCTAAACCCACAAACCGCGCGCTGTTTTTAGTTAGCGTTGCCGTGACCGGTGCGTTCGCAGGTGCCGCGGTCTGGCTGTTCTTTTTTGTGATGGAGCACGGCATCGACTATCTATGGACCGAGATTCCGCACGCACTGGGCGTCGCTTCGCCCGAGCTCGCCAGCGGCCCGTTTGGCTTTCTGCCGTACCCGTTTTTTGTCTGCCTGCTGGGCGGCCTGTTAATCGGTCTGTACGAAAAGATGACAGACACCAAGACCGATAACCTCAATCAGGTGATGGCTAAGGTCAAGCAAGATGGGCGCTACCCGTACGACAATCTGGGCAAGCTTTCGCTTGCGGCATTGCTGCCGCTGCTGTTTGGCGGAAGTATTGGACCGGAGGCCGGCCTGACCGGCGTTATCGCGGGCCTGTGCAGCTGGGTCGGCGACCGCATGCGTCGCTTTGGCGCCGAGTTTAGGGAGCTCACGCTGCTGGGTACCCAGGCTGCCCTGACGGCGCTCTTTACCGCGCCTGTGTTTGGCTTTGTGGCGCCGCTCGCCGGTAGCGCCGACGGCCAGGGCGAAGATGCCGACGATGAGTCCGCGTCCGACGAGATCACCATCAAGCTGCCCAAGGCGCAAAAGACCGTGGTCTACGGCATTGCGATTGCCGGCGGTCTGGGCACTTACCTGTTGCTTGGCCAGCTCGTGGGCGGCGGCATGGGCATGCCCAGGTTCGAGTCCGCCGAGGTGGGCAACCTGGAGCTTGCCTGGCTCATTCCGCTGGCGTTGCTCGGCACCGTTTGCGGTTGGCTGTACTTTGTCTCCGAGCACGCGAGCGAGGCGCTGTCCCATGCAATAGGGGAGCGTCCTGTCGTCAAGGCCATGATGGCCGGTCTGGCGCTCGCCATCTGTGGTACGCTCCTGCCCTACACCATGTTTGCCGGCGAGACGCAAGCCGACGTGCTCATGGAAACCTATCTGACCATTCCCGCCGGCGTGCTTATCGCGACCGGTCTTGTCAAGGCTATGCTGACCCCCGCCCTCATCAATATGGGCTGGCGTGGCGGTCACTTCTTCCCGGTTATCTTCTCGGGCGTAAGCCTGGGCTATGGCCTTGCCATCCTCACCGGCGCCGATCCGGTCTTTTGCGTCGCCGTCTGCACGGCATCGACGATGGGCGCCGTCATGCGCCAGCCTGTCATGGTTGTGGGCCTGCTGCTCATGTGCTTCCCGCTCAAGGGCATCGTCTGCATGATCATCGCCGCAGCCATCGCCGCCGGCATTCCGCTGCCCAAGCCGCTGCGCAAGTAGCATATTGCGCTTTGCGTTTGTTTAGAACTCGTTTTGAAGAAGCCGCGCGAGGCCATTTGTTTACGGCCTTGCGCGGCTAATGTTTAGAGCTTCCTCAGCACAATGGCGATGGTGTTGAGGTATTCGAGCGCGCCGGCTTCAACGGCAGCGCGGTCGCCTGCTGCGTACTCGTTGTCGCAGGCGAGCCAGTCTTTCCATGCTTCGTCCGTGCAGAGCATAGGCTGCATCGAGACAATCTCGACGCCGGGGGTCGGCTCGATCATGGCGCGCCACCAGGCTATGTCGTGCATATAGTCGAGCTGCTCGGGTGTCCAGGATTTGAGCAGGCAAACGGGCAGGTTGTCGTGGCAGTCGCGAACCATGCCGGGGATGCTTAAGTAGAGCATCCCACCTTGCTTTACGTAGGGGAGTAGGCGCTCACCCAGATAGTGTGGGTCACGGCCGTAGTAGTTGTACGAGTCGATACTTACGACCGCATCAAAATAGTCGTGCTCAAACGGCAGCCCCTGCGAGGCGTCTGCCTTAACAGGGTGAATCGTGTCGCGCGAGATACATAGCGAATCGAAGAACGCACGGTTTTCGACGGGGTCGCTCCACAGATCGACGGCGTAGGTGTCAAACCCGTATTCGCGGGCGAGTAGGGCGCTGGTGATACCGGTGCCCGATCCAAGGTCGCAGACGCGGACGCCGCAGGGGATATGCACATCGCGAAGCAGCTCTTCGCAGAGCTTGAGGGGATTGGGGCCCATAATCTTAGAGCGTACGAGTGTCGCGCCGAAGCTAGTTGCTTTTGGGAAGGATTGAGATTCCTGGGTTTGCATTGTTCTTTCCTATCAGGTGCAAAAATGGCAGATGACGGAGGCGGAACGGCGCAACAAACCACGGCCGTTGGACGGCCGTTTTCGTGGTTCTATGCGATTGACCGTTCCCTAAAGAACAATGACCAAAAAGACATCCCCTTGGATGATCGAGACTGAGCCGAGGCCCGTGACGTTTATATTGTAAAACGTCACGGGCGTGCCGGGATATGCCGTTTGTCACGGATTTGCGAGCGTCTAGATCTCGCTTGGCATCGGCGCTATTTCCAAATCGCGAGCGCGGCGGTGCCCAGGACGATGAAGGCGAGACCGATGGCGCTGCGCCGTGAGAGTTTTTCGTTGAATGCCAGGCGCGCAAATAGTACCGATACGACAATCGATAGTTTGTCGATCTGCACCACGACGCTCACCTGGCCTGTGGCGATGGCGTAGTAGCACAGCAGCCACGATGCGCCAGTCGCAATGCCCGATGCCGCGAGAAATACGAGTTCGTAGCGGTCTACGTGCACGGCTTGGCCCATCTTGCCTTTAGCTGCCACGATTGCCCATGCCATAACCAGTACCACACAGGTACGGATTGCCGTGGCCAGGTTGGACTCGACGCCTTCGATGCCAACCTTGGCAAGGATGGACGTGAGCGCCGCGAACACGGCGGCGCCGAGGGCGTAAGCGAGCCAGGTCCGGTCTTGCTGCCGCTCGGGTCCGGCAGACTGCTTCTTCTCGATCATTAAAAACGTACCGAGGGTGATGACAGCGGTTCCCACGAGCTTAACCGCAAGGTTGCTCGTCTCGCCAAAAAGCACGATGGCGATCAGTGCAGCGAGTACGGTGCTCATCTTGTCGACCGGTACGACCTTATTGACGTCTCCGATGCCCAACGCCTTAAAGTAACAGATCCACGAAGCACCGGTAGCGAGTCCCGAGAGGACGAGAAAGAGCCAAGATCTGGGTTCGATGCTGCCGATGGTTCCAATGGATCCAGAAATGCCCGCCATTGCCCAGGCGAAAACGAGCACCACGCAGGTGCGAATGGCCGTCGCGACATCGGAGTCGGTCTGCTTGATGCCGCATTTGGCCAGGACTGATGTGACGCCGGCAAAGAAAGCCGACACAAATGCTGCTGCGACCCACGACACGGGTGAAATGCCTCCCCAAAGAACGACCGCGCCAGATTTACGGCGCTCGTCCGATGATACCGTCCCGCCATGAAGCTTTGATATCGCTGTGGTGAGACAGGGGCCATAGTTCGAGAGGGCATTTGGTTAAGGCTCGAATCGAAGGTGAATGGTTTTCCGCGAAGTGAACGAGTAAATCTGGACCCCTGGAACATGCACACTTTTTTCGAACAAAACTGCAGGATTCTTAGACAAAAACCGCAGGAATTGAGTCCTTAAAAATGTCGATGCTACAGGGCACTGTTTTTACTCGTTCACTTCTCGGAAAAGTATTCACCTTCGATATGCTGACGGTGTCTTTTTGGTTGCCAAGAACTAGACGGCCTGCTGTGAAGGGCGGTGGTGACGCTATGCCGCCTCGTTTCATTGAAAAAATAAGCGGGGTACCACCTAAGCTTTTTTAGCCGTCGATTACAGATCGCGTACTCGATAAACCTTGGTGCTGACAGCGCAGCTGATTACACATAGTGCGAGCGCCAGTACTGCAGTTCCTGCGCACAGACAGCCAAGGACGGCGGGATCGGGATTCGCCCCGGCAATCGACATAAGCCAGTTGCTGATGGGGTTGGATGAGCTCAACGTGGCCATGGCAAGGCATCCGAGCAGGGCAAACAGGCCAACGGATAGGCGCAGCGCCTCCATGTGTCCAAATCGAAAGAACAGCGGCTGCGCCAAAAACACCATCATGAGGGAGATGAGCATCGATGCTGCCGAGGCGATTGCGATTTCAAAGACCGTCTGTCCCGTCGAAGGAATGCCCGCGCTGTTGAAGAGCGGGGTGGCGACGATACTCAAAAGCGTGGCGGCGCACGTCATGACGGCCGAGAAGACAACGATGCTCAGGTAGCGTGCGCAGATGATGTCTTTGCGCGAGAGGGGCAGCGTTGCCCGATAGCGCTCCCATCCGTTTTGATTGTCGAAGCCTGCCAGCGAGCTCATGACCATGATGGGTGACATGGCGCTGAGCGCGCAGGCGCCGGCACTCATGCCGGAGTCGCCACCTGACGTGTTGGCGAGGGTCAGCACAACGAATATGAACAGGCCGACGCCCGCTATGCTTGGGACAAGCGTGCGAACGATGGCGAGCTCGGACATAAAGGCGCGTTTCATTTCGAAGCCCCTTTCAGCGTGAGGCGTAGATAATCGTCAATGGTTGCCCGATCGCAGGGAATCTCGGGGAAGGCCTCGAGCGTTTCGCGACGGTTGGGCACGAGCACGTCCACGCTATAAGCGTGGTGGGCGGCACGGGCGCCTTCGACGCAAGCCATAAGCTCGGCGGCCTGCGCTTGGGTACAGTGGGCGATGCCGGCGCGGTCGGTAATGTCCTCGCGCGGCAGGTCAAACACAATCGAGCCGTTATCGATGCAAATGATGCGGTCGGCAGCGCGATCGAGGTCGGACGTAATGTGGCTCGAGAGCAGCACGCTGCGCTGGCCGTCGGCGACAAAGGCAAGCAGCTCATCGAGCAGCTCCTCGCGTGCCATGGGATCAAGACCCGCGGTGGCTTCGTCCAAAACGAGCAGCTTGGCCTTGTGACTGAGCGCACAGGCAAGCTGCAGCTTCATGCCCATGCCGCGGGAGAGGTCCTTGACCTTCGCCTTGGGATCCAAGCCAAATCGGTCGATGAGGCTGGCGAAGGTGTCGTGGCTCCAGGTGGGGTACGCCGGGCTTACGAGTGCCTCAACTTCGGTCACCTTGAGTGTGGAAGGGAAGGGGCATGTGTCCAGCACGAGGCCGATACGAGTGCGCAGACAACGCTGCGCTTCACCGGGCGCGTCGGCGCCGCAGTGCTGCCCAAACAGGTGCACCTCGCCGGCATCGAGTTTGATAAGCCCGAGCGCGGCGCGAATGGTCGTT
Organism: Collinsella sp. Sow4_D11; assembly: GCF_052116465.1. NCBI lineage: Bacteria > Bacillati > Actinomycetota > Coriobacteriia > Coriobacteriales > Coriobacteriaceae > Collinsella > Collinsella sp. Sow4_D11. Next base: position 43,290 of record NZ_JBQKLA010000009.1, read on the forward strand.
GTCTTGCCGGCGCCGTTTGCGCCCACAAAGCCAACAATCTGGCCGGGCTCCACGGCGAGCGTGACATCGCGTAGTGAAAAGCGGTCGCTTACAGCGCGTGAGATGCCTTTGAGTTCAAGCAAGTTTTGCATGGTATAGCCTTTCTTGCAGATGGCTACTGCATGGTTTCGGGGGCTACCAGGTCGAGCATTTCGTGCAGTTTGTCGCGCGTGACGCCCAAGGCTTCGGCTTGGCTCGCCGCTTTCGCAAGCAGGTCTTCGATATGGCATAGCTGGTTTTCGCGCAAGAGCTCCTGGTTGCCCTCGGCGACAAAACAACCCTTGCCCTGCACGGTGCAGATAAACCCGAGTTGCTCTAGGTCGGCGTAGGCGCGCTTGGTGGTGATGACGCTCACACCCAGGTCGCTCGCGAGTGCACGGATGCTGGGGAGTTTGGCTCCCGCAGCGAGCGTGCCCGATAAGATCTGAGCTTTGACTTGCGAGGTTATCTGCTCGTAGATGGGCTTGTCGCTCGAATTGGATAGGATGATGTCCACAGCGGCTCCTTAGCTGTTGGGCTACACGTGTATATAACCGGTAAGCACAGTATATATACACTATGCACAGTTATGCAAGAGGCAAATAGGGATTGTCCGCTCGTCCATTCATCTCAATCTGTAACATCTGGAACCGATTTGGACGGCTACCTGTTACAGATTGAGATTTTGCTGGTGGGCCCCACCTGGTTGTCTCAATCTGTAACAACTGGAGAAGTTTTTGGCTGCTAGATGTTACAGATCGAGATCTTTCTGGGACGCCCACCTGTTTGTCTAAATCTGTAACAGGTAGAGGTTCAAAAACCGTCTAGATGTTACTGATCGAGACAAACTGCTGCGGAGTGCCGTCATCGACTGCTACACAGGCCCCAACTGATGAATTTGTCCTGATAGGCGCCCTAGAGCGGAATTTCGCGGCTACAATAGTGCGGTTACAACGACGTAATGCACTCAATGCAAGAAAGGATCCGCATGGCAAGCCTGTCGGATGAAATCTCGTCGCGCCGCACATTCGCGATCATCAGCCACCCGGATGCCGGTAAGACCACGCTTACCGAGAAGCTGCTGCTCTATACCGGCAGCATCCAGACCGCCGGCTCGGTCAAGGGCAAGAGCTCGGCCAAGCATGCCGTCTCGGACTGGATGGACATCGAGAAGGAGCGCGGCATTTCCGTCACCTCCTCGGTGCTGCAGTTCACTTACAACGGCGCCTGCGTCAACATCCTCGATACCCCCGGTCACCAGGACTTTTCGGAGGATACCTACCGTACCCTTATGGCCGCTGACGCCGCAGTCATGGTCATCGACGGCGCCAAGGGCGTCGAGGCCCAGACCAAGAAGCTCTTTAAGGTCTGTACGCTGCGCCACATTCCCATCTTCACCTTTGTGAACAAGCTCGACCACGAGGCTCGCGATCCGTTTGAGCTCATGGAAGAGATCGAGAATGTCCTGGGCATCAATACGTATCCCATGAACTGGCCGATTGGCAGCGGCCGCAATTTCCGCGGCGTGTTCGATCGTCAGACCCGTCGCGTCATTGCCTTTGAGGGCGACGGTCACGCCAACGCCACCAAGAAGGTCGCCGAGGTCGAGGCCGAGCTGGGCGATTCTTCTATGGATGAGCTCATCGGCGAGGAGAACCATAAGAACCTGATGGACGACATCGAGTTGCTCGATGGTGCCGGCGACGAGCTCGACTTGGATGCCGTGGCCTGCGGCAAGCTGAGCCCGGCGTTCTTTGGCTCGGCGCTTACCAACTTTGGCGTGGAACCCTTCCTTAAGGAGTTCCTGCGTCTGGCCCCGACACCGCGTGCCTATACCGATACGCTTACCAGTGAACCGGTCGATCCCTGCCGCGACGACTTTAGCGGCTTTGTGTTTAAGATCCAGGCCAACATGGACAAGAACCACCGCGACCGCATCGCCTTTGTGCGCATTTGCTCGGGTAAGTTCGAGCGCGGCATGGATGCCTTCCACGTGCAGGGCAACCGCAAGCTCAAGCTTGCCACGGGCACGTCGATGATGGCCGACGACCGCGCCATCGTGGACGAGGCGTACGCGGGCGATATCGTGGGCCTGTTCGACCCGGGTATCTTTAGCGTCGGCGACACCGTGTGCTCCGGCAAGCGCCATGTGCAGTATCCGCAGATCCCGACGTTTGCCCCCGAGATGTTCGCTCGCATTACGCAGGTCGACACGCTCAAGCGCAAGCAGTTCGTCAAGGGCATGGAGGAGCTTGCCCAGGAGGGCGCCATCCAGATCTTCCGCGAGCTTGGTGCCGGCATGGAGAGCGTCATCGTGGGCGTGGTCGGCGTGCTACAGTTTGAGGTACTCGAGCGCCGCCTCAAGGCCGAGTACCGTGTTGAGGTTCGTCGCCAGCCGTTGCCCTATACGGACATTCGCTGGATCCAGAACGACCCCGACACCATCGATATCCCGGGCCTTTCGCTCACGCGCGACACGCTGCGCGTCGAGGACATGCGCGGTGGCAAGCTGTTGCTGTTTACGAGCCCGTGGAACGTGGATTGGGCAACCGACCACAATCCCGACCTTATCCTGTCGGAGTTTGGCAACGTAGTCTTTTAACGCATCGGCGCGGTGGCCCTGCGGGGCTGCCGCGCTGCCTGCTTGCCTGATGCCGCATGAGCGGCTATCATGCCCACCGTCGCCTCAAGACCGGGGCGTCCGAGCAGTTCGGGTCCGATATCCTGCTCGTTAAACCTAAAACCAAAGGAGTACATAATGATCAAGAAGGTCATGGAGGACTACAAGGTCCTGTTGCGGAGCATTCCCGCGGCAACGGTTTCGCTGTTTTTCGTGAGCGTTATCATGATGAACCTGCTGGCCAACAAAGAGCTCATCAGCCTGCCGTATCTGGCACTCGATTGCGGCTTTGTGGTGAGCTGGGTCTCGTTTTTGTGCCAGGACATGATCTGCAAGCGCTTTGGCGCCAAGGCATCCATCAAAATCTCTATCCTCGCACTGGCGGTCAACCTTGCCGTGAGCCTGTGCTTTTGGGCATGCTCGCTCACGCCCGGCATGTGGGGCGCCTACTACGACACGGGCATGATCGAGGTCAACACCGCCCTTAACGCCACCATCGGCGGCACCTGGTACGTGGTGCTGGGCTCTTCGCTGGCAATGTTCGTTTCTGCCGTGGTTAACTCCACGCTCAACCAGTCGCTCGGCCGTATGCTCAAAAAGAATAACTTTGCGAGCTTCGCCTTCCGCTCCTATGTGTCCACGGGTGTTGGCCAGTTTATCGACAACCTGGTCTTTGCCATTGTAGTGAGTCACACGTTCTTTGGTTGGACCTGGGTGCAGGTCCTTATGTGCTCGCTGACCGGCGCTGTCGCCGAGCTGCTGTGCGAGGTCTTCCTGAGCCCCGTGGGCTACAAGGTCGTGCGTGGCTGGGAGCGTGAGAATGTGGGCGCCGAGTACCTCAAGCGCCACGCAACCGCCTAAGGAGCAAGTATGCGGGTTTTGATCACGGGAGCTTCGGGCGGTATCGGAGCCGCGTGCGTGCGGCGCTTTTTGGACGAGGGCCACGAGGTCGTGGGCTTTGATCTGCTGCCGGCGGCGATCGAACACGAACGCTACCGCCATCTGGTCGTTGATGTACGCGAGCCTGACTCGTTTCCAGGCGACCTTGAACCCCAAGTGATCGTGAACGTTGCGGGTACGCAGGATTCGGTCGACGATATCGCCGCCAACCTGCGTGGCACCATCAACGTGACCGAGCGCTACGCTTTTGTGGGGGAGGGGCTTGTCGCCAAGCCGGCGCCCGCTATCAAATCCGTGGTCAATGTGGGGTCGGCGAGTGGGCATACGGGATCGGAGTTTCCCGCCTATGCTGCCAGCAAGGGCGGCGTTATCGCCTACACCAAGAACCTTGCAAACCGCCTGGCACCGCAGGCCATCGCCAACAGTGTGGACCCGGGTGGCGTTATCACGCCGCTCAACCGTTGCGTGATGGAAGACGAACACCTGTGGAACCAGATTATGGAGCTTACACCGCTTAAACGCTGGGCAACCGCCCAAGAGATCGCCGAGTGGATCTACTTTGTGGGCGTGACCAACCGGTTTATGACCGGGCAGAGCCTGCTCATTGATGGTGGCGAGGCCGGCCGCACACAATTTATTTGGCCCGAATAGGAAACGCGCCCGATGGAAAGCCGTCGGGCGTATTTTTGATGTATCGATTTTTAGCCGAGACAAGTCCAGTTGACGGGGGTCGAGCCGTGCTGTTCGAGTAGCCGATTGGCTGCCGAGAAGGGTCGCGACCCCATAAAAGCGGGGAGTTCTGCCGTGGCACGGTTAGCCGAAAGCGGCGAGGGGTGCGTGGAGGCAAGGCAGAACTTGCCGGTTGTTTTGCCCGCGTCGATTGCGGCGAGCTTGCCCTCAACCATCTGCTGGGCAAAGCGGCCCCATGCCAAAAAGACTACCGGTTGGGGTAGCTGGCAGCAGCGTTCGATAACGTAGTCGGTGAGCGTACTCCAGCCCAGCTTGGCGTGTGAGTTCGCGGCATGCTCGCGCACGGTAAGCGTAGTGTTGAGGAGCAGGACGCCCTGTTGTGCCCATGGCGTCAGATCTCCCGTGGCGGGAATGGGACAACTCAGATCGGCTTTGAGTTCCTTATAGATGTTGCGCAGGCTTGGCGGCAACTTGGCTTGCGTCGCGGGGACCGAGAACGATAACCCCATGGCCTGGTTGGGCCCGTGATAAGGATCTTGGCCCAAGATGACAACTTTGACCTGGTCGGTCGGCGTGTAGGCGAGGGCATTGAGGATGTCGTCTTGTGCCGGGTAGATGGTCTGCTCGGCACGCAAAAGGGCGATGCGCTCGAGCAGCTGGTTCGTAGTGTCACGTACCGGCTGCGGCGCATCGCCCAACCAAGTTGCTATGTTACGGTCACGAGTTGCGGTGTCCATGGAGCTCCTTTATGGCAGATGCTATGTTGGCATCTATTGTAAAGGCGCACCGGTTGCCTTTATGCCGCGGCTGCATGAAGAGCGGGGTCTACGAGGCGCGCTCGGGCACTCCTGCCATACGAGCGCGTCCATGTGCGCGGAGGTGCGGAAGCTCGACGGTTGCCGCCATGACGCCGGTGAGGATGAGAGCTGCACCCAGGAAGGCGATGGGGCTCAGGACCTCGCCGACTAGGAAGAACGAAAAGACGGCGGAGCAGACTGGCTCGAGCGAGAAGGCAAAGCCGGTGGTCTCGGCGGGCACGTGGGGCTGCACGAGCGTCTGGGTGATAAAGCCGTAGGCAGAGCAGATGAGTGCGAGTGCGACGACGACCACGACCTCGCCCGGCGTGCCGGGGAGTGTGAAACCGCCAAAGGTGAATGCGGCGATGCCCGAGAATAAGCCGCCGAAGCCCAGCTGCCAAACGCCCAGAGCAAGCGGATCGACTTCTTCGACAAAGCGCTTGGCCACGATAATGTGGCCGGCATAGACAAAGGCGGAGAGCAGCATGATGAGCGCGCCCGGGTTCAGGCTGGTGAAGTCGGCGCCCGAGAGCAGCAACATACCGCAGGTGACGATGGCGGTGCCGACGAGCACTTTGCGCTCGGGGGCGCGGTGCAGCAGGGCGGCGTTGGCAAACGGCACGATCACGACCGTCAGGCTCTGCAAAAAGCCCGCAGTGGAGGCAGAGGTGAGGCTGGAGCCCAGGCACATGCAGGTGAGCTCGGTTGCCATGATGGCGCCGATGATGGCGGCACGGACCATAAGGTCGCGGTTAATGCGCAACGCGCGCTTGTGGAAGAGCAGCAGGCAGGCCACAAAAGCGATGATGCAGCGTAGCGCGACGATACTCGTGGCGTTCATGCTGTCCATGCCGATCTTCATGAGGGGATACGAAAAGCCCCATGCGACGGGAACGGAAAATGAGAGCGCGATTGCTTTTTTGCGATCCATGGGACTCCTTTTGTTGCAGAACGGTTTCGTAACAAGGATTCTGCTCCCAGATTTGGATGTAGTAAAGCGAATGTATCTTCAGTATGATTAAGAAATGCTAATGTCATTAGGAAAAGCACTGGCAAAACGTTTTACGGCTGCATTGTTGTGGAGGCACGATGGCGTCGCGGTATCAGATTGTTTGTATGGTGGTCGATTGCGGCAGCCTGAAACGCGCGGCGGACGAGCTGGGCTATACGCAAAGTGCGGTGAGCCAGGCCGTCAAGGCACTCGAGCGCGAGCTGGGTACCACGCTTATCGAGCGCGGTAAGCAGGGCGTTTCGCTTACGCGCGACGGTAAACAATATCTGCCGTATCTGCGCCAGATTGTGACTGCCGAGGCTGAGCTCGAGGGCAAGCGCCAGGAGCTGCTGGGGCTTTCGTCGTCCGATATTCGCATCGCGACGTTTACCAACGTGAGTCGAACCGTGTTACCGCGCGTGATCCGCGACTTTGGGGCGCTGCACCCGGGCGTACGTTTTACCCTCAAGCAGGGCGACTACACGCGCAACGCCCAATGGGTGCACGACGGCGTAGTGGATTTTTGCTTTACGGCACGTGGGTTTACCGCAGGGCTCGAGAAGCGCGTGGTCTATCACGACGAGTTGGTGGCACTGTTGCCTGTCGCGCATCCGCTGGCGGCAAAGGAAAAAGTGACGCTCGCCGACCTGGCTTCCGAGCCGTTTGTGCTGCTGGATGAGGGCGAACAGAGCCTGGTGCTCGATGCATTCGCGGCGCATGGCCTGTCGCCGCACGTGACGAGCGAGGTCACCGACGACTACACCATCATGGCGATGGTGGAGGAGGGCCTAGGCGTGAGTATGCTCTACCGTCGTACTGTGGAGGGCATGCGGGCCGATATTCGCGTACGTCCCATCGTGCACGCCCCCTCACGCGACGTAGTGGCGGCCTGGCGCAGCTGGGACACCATGCCTATCGCCACGAGGCGCTTTATCGACTATATGAGCTCGCATATTGTCAATTAATGACTGGCGTGGCGTTGAGTGCGGTGTTTAGCAGGCTGTCGCTTTGGCTTGGGTAGCGCGATGGGTGCGTGCCGGGTGGCAGAGTAGTACCGCCACGACCATAAAGAACGCCGTGGTGCCCAGGCTGATGGGGTAGACCATCATGATGTTCGCAAAGGTGCGGAAGTGCGGGAACACGCAGAATACCCAATAGAAGCGGATGCCGCAGACGCAGATCATGGTGATAAGGGCGGGCATGAGCGAGATGCCAAAGCCGCGCAGGTAGCCGGACATGTTCTCGTAGAGCATGATAAAGGCGTATGCAGGGAAGATAGAGCACACGCGGATATAGCCGATTGAGACGATGTTGGGATCGCTGTTGAACAACGACAGGATCTCGCGCCCCAGGCCGACAATAACAATAATCGTGGTGAGCGCGACGACACCGCCTTCGACCAGGCAGACCTTAAGGGTCTTGGTGCAGCGGTCGATCTGACGGGCACCGTGGTTTTGTCCCACAAAGGTGGTGCAAGCCTGGCTAAAGCTGTTGAGCAGGTTGTAGCACACGCACTCCAGGCTCATGGCGGCGCTCGAGGCCGCCATGACCTCGGTGCCCAGGCTGTTGATGGCGGACTGGATGATGATGTTGGCGACGGCAAAGACGGCGCTTTGGATGCCGGCGGGCAGGCCGATCTTGACGATGCGCTTGAGGGCGACGGGGTCGATAGCAAGGTCGCGCGGGGTGACGCGGACGACGGAGTCGGTCTTGAGCAGGCGGATAAAGAGTGTAGCGGCGCTGACGGTGTAGGCGATGGCGGTGGCGATGGCGACACCCGCGACGCCCCAGTGGAGTACGGGGACAAAGATGAGGTCCAGGCCAATGTTGAGGACGGTGGACACGGCAAGCGCTTGCAGCGGCATGCGGGTGATGCCGACGGAGCGGAAGATCGCGGCCTCAAAGTTGTAGAGCAAGATTGAGGGCATGCTGAGCAAAAAGACGCGTAGATAGAGCGAAGCGAGCGGCATGGTCTCGGCGGGAACGTTGAGCGCGGCGAGCATGGGCTCGGCAAAGATCTCGCCCAGAGCGATGACGACAAAGCCCACGAGCGCCATTAAAATCGAGGTATGGACGGCGCGTTTGACCATATTCTGATCGTTGCGGCCGATAGCGTTGGCGATGACCACGTTGGAGCCAAGCGACATGCCAATAAACAGGTTGAGCATAAGGCTGGTAAGCGGAACATTGGAGCCGACTGCCGCCATGGCGAGGGTTCCCTGGTCGCCCGAGAAGTTACCGATAATGACCGTGGCGATGAGGTTTGACAGCTGCTCCAAGATGCTCGTGGCGGCCACGGGCAAGGCGAACAGGGGGATATTGCGCCACAGTGAGCCGGTGGTCATGTCGATGTGCTTAGATGCGGTATCAGCCATACGCTCTCAATCTCTAACGTGCTATTTCGTGCTTATTTGCGCAGACGATGATACTCCTAATCACCTAGTCATTGGGGGCGTTCTTAAACGACTAGTCATTCAAGAACGTCCCCAATGACTAGGTGGGGAAGGCGTGCGACAATGGTATACGTTGTGTTGTTCGCGCTAAGGAGTTGCCATGTTGTTGTGTCCCGTTTGCCATGAGCCGTTGGTGGACGACGAGCGCGGTGCTGCATGCGCGGGCGGACACCGGTTTGACCGTGCGCGCGAGGGTTATCTATATCTGCTACGTTCGTCCAAGAGCGGCGACTCCATGGGCGATCCCAAGTCGCAGGCACGCAGCCGTCGTGACTTTTTGAACCGTGGCTACTATGCGCCGCTGCGCGATGCAATGGTCGAGCTGGTGCGCAAACGGGTTTCTGGGCGTGCTGCGTCTACAGGCGGTCCCATGACGCTGCTCGATATTTGCTGCGGTGAGGGTTACTACACCAGCGCCATGGGCGCGGTGCCGGGCGTGGACGCTTATGGCTTTGACCTGGGCAAAGAAATGGTACGCCTGGCCGCCAAGCGCGGCGATGCGACCTATTTTGTGGCCAACATGAAAGACATCCCAGTGGCCGATGGCGCCTTCGATATGGTGACCGAGCTCTTTGCTCCCTTTAACGAGCGCGAGTTTGCCCGCGTGTTGGCGCCGGAGGGTTCGCTCTACACCGTGGTGCCGGGTGCCCGTCATCTCTTTGGGCTCAAGGAGGTGCTCTACGACACGCCGTACCTCAACGACGAAAAGCTTCCGAAGACGATGGAGCTTAAACTGGTCGGCACGCAGCGGGTGTCCGCGAATATTACGCTCCAGACCCAGGCCGACATCGAGGCGGTGTTCCAGATGACGCCGTACTACTACCGCACACGCCCTACCGACAAAGAGCGCCTGGCAAACCTGGACACCCTTAAAACCGACATCGACTTCATCATTGCCGAGTACCGCCACAGCTAACCAACCTGCCAAAAAGGGACAGGTTTATTTTGGCAGGTTTTATCTGGGCAAATGTAAAGGGCCGACCGCGTTACTGCGCGATCGGCCCATGTTAGTTGCTTGGCTGCAGGGGTTATGAGAAGCGAGTGCCTACAGGCGGTCCTTGTTCTCGGCCTTAACGGCGTGCGCCTGCTGAACAAAGAACAGGTCGTAGACCACGATGACAAAGGCACCGATATTGACGGCGCTGCCGCCGAGTGCGGGAAGCGTGAGCACGGCCTGCGCAATCGTGGCGATTGCGGCAACGATGCCGAGCTTAAACGCGCTATCCACCTGCGAGGGCTTGTTGGCGCCCTTGATGCCCGCAACACCTGCGGAAAGATCGACAATGCCCTTGACGACAAGCACGACCGCGGCGAGCATGGCGTTCGACCCGTACGTGGAATCGAGGCTGCCCCTGGCGATACCGATGCCGGCGATGACGAGGCTGGCGATGCCCAAAACAAAGTAGATGAGGGCAAGGATTTTGAGAGTCTTGCGAGCGGAGCTCATGGCTGGTCCTTTCGATACGAGTACGCCGATCTGGCGTAGCCCATGTGTTGCACATATGGTGAAGCACATTGTAGTTCAACGCAGCGATGCGTGCGCCTGAAAGCGCTTTGAGCCCGCGCAGCCCAATCCGACCTTTCAAAAAGGAAAGCTGGACGTAAGCCAAATCGATGGCAGCTCATGTGCGGCGCTGCGATGATGAGACCGTAACAAGGAGCTGTTCTTAAGGAGGAGCCATGATGTACGGAGCAGGGCGAGTGCATGAGCCGCGGTCGTTGGGAAGGCGCATGGGCGATTCTGTGATCGCTGCCGTGTGCACGGGATTGATGGCGGTGCTTTGCATTGGGATGCTGTGGGCCATGTCGCATGTGGGACAATAGCGGACGGTTGGGTGCCGGCATAAACGGCGCTCACGTATTCATTTTGCTTGTTAAGGAGTACCCATGGGCGTCGTCGATCCCTTTTCTGTTGCTCGGGCCGCGGGGCTTGAGCTGACCGGGAAGTCCGCGGGCCTCACGCTCACCGACGGCACGATGGAGTTGCGTGCCGATTTTGGCCGCATGCTGCCACGGCTCAAACAGGGCCGTCTGCAGCAAGAGCTGTTGGTAAAGGCTGCGCGCGCAAAAGGCGTCGAGTGCCCATGGGCGATTGATGCCACGGCAGGCTTTGGCGAGGATTCGCTGCTGCTGGCGGCTGCGGGCTTTACCGTCGATCTGTATGAGCAGGATTGCGTGATCGCGGCGCTCCTCAAGGATGCCTTGGATCGCGCGGCAGATGATCCAGCGCTTGCGACTGCCGTGGCCCGCATGCGCTTACATGCGGGCGAGGACAGCATTGCCGGCCTTCACCATATAACTGAGTTGATCGGGCAGGGCGAGCTCACCGCTCCCGACGTGGTGTATTTGGACCCCATGTTTCCCGAGCGCACAAAGAGCGCGGCGGTTAAAAAGAAGTTTCAACTCTTGCATCATCTGGAACAGCCGTGTGCCGATGAGGAGACGCTGGTCGAAGCTGCGCTTGCGGTGCGCCCGCGCAAGGTCGTTATCAAGCGGCCGGTGAAGGGGCCGCTGCTTGCCGGCGTTAAGCCGAGCTATCAACTTGCGGGCAAGGCCGTTCGTTACGATGTTTTGGTGTCGCCGCGCCCGTAGCTTGCGTGCGATGGTTGGCGCTCGGTCAGCGTCGTGCCGATGCGGGGTCTATTTCCAAGGGTGCGACGTCAGGTGCCAGCCGCCGCAGTATTCGCATTTGTAGCAGGCCAAACCACGCCGCCCGCGGCTTTCGCAGTCGGCCATAACGGCCTCGGCCTCGGCGCGTGTGCCGTAACGGTTTTTGCGCTCGCACGACTTGTAGCGCCAGGCTTCATCGCGCTCGGCGTTCAGGGCGTCGCGGCGCTCGTCCTCGCGCGCAAACAGGTCGCTCATAGCGCCACCGGTGGCAGCGCCCAAAAACTCGCTTTTGGCCTTTGACCAGGCGGCTCGCTTTTTGCTTCCCATCTGCTTCTCGCCCCTCTTCAAACGCTGGTATCATTGCTCAATCAAAGTGATACCAATAAACGTGAGGTCGCCGCGTGATGATCAGAAAAACCCTCGATACCGACATTCCCGCCGTCATGGCTATCTATGACGCGGCCCGTGCCTTTATGCGCGCGCATGGCAACGCCACGCAGTGGCCCGAGGGCACGCCTTCTGCCGAGCAGCTGGCTGCCGATATCGCCGCCGGTGGTAGCTATGTGTTCGAAGTCGACGGCCGCGTGGTGGCGACGTTTGCCTTTTTACCGGGCCCGGACGAGTCCTATGACGTAATTGAGGACGGGCAATGGCGTAGCGACACTCCGTACGCCGTGCTGCACCGTGTGGCGTCCGACGGCACCGTGCACGGTATCGCGGCTGCGATGTTCGCCTTTGCCAAAGAGCGTGCCGACCATCTGCGTATCGATACGCATCGGGACAACCTGCCCATGCAGGGCGCGAGTATTAAAGCGGGGTTTGAGCGTGCCGGCGTCGTGTATGTGTCGGACGGCACGCCGCGTGTTGCGTTTGACTGGCTGCGCGAGGCATAAGAGCGGGGGCGCGTATCTACGCTCCAAGTAAGCGAAAATGGCCCCGGGTGGGGCCATTTTTGATCGCTGCGCTGTTTTGCAAGGTGGTAGATGCCGCTCGCTGTCGGCTCTAAGGCACCTACGCTCGGGGCAGCTCGCTTCCGCAGTGGCAACACTTGGTCGCGCCTTCGTGCACCTCTTCCAGGCAATACGGACAGACGGGCGCCGGTGCGGCTTCCTCGGCGGTGGCACCGGCGAGCCTGTCGCCGATCTCCTGCGCCTTGTTGAATGCCTTGACGATGGCAAAGACGATTGCCGCCACAATCAAAAAATTGATGCACGAGCCGATAAAGGCGCCAAAGTCGATATTAGTGCCCGGCACCACCAGCCCCGAGATCTCGGTAGCGCTACCGCCGGCAATCACGGAGATAAGCGGGTTGATGATGTTATCGGTAAGTGAGGTCACGATGGCGGTGAATGCGCCGCCGATAATCACGCCGACGGCCATGTCCATCACGTTGCCGCGATTGATGAATTCCTTGAACTCGTTGAGCAATGTCTTCATGGTGACTCCTCGCTGTTGTGGGGTTCGCGTTGTTGCCGCCCTGGATGAGCCCGGGCAGGCAAAAAGGGGAGGTGCCGGCTTTCGCAAGGCGCGAACCTACGAAAATCGCCGCACGGCAACGCGGGGCGATGAGCTCGGTCGGGGGATAGGGCCCGCTTCGCCCGCCGGCCTGTAAATTGTATCATCCAGTGTGGAACGAGAGCGCCCGTTGCCGCGTGCGACGGGCTTGCAATAAGAGGAGAGCCATGTCGAAGCAAGCGGTCGTTGGAATCTTGGCGCATGTCGATGCTGGCAAGACCACGCTGGCCGAGGCCATGCTGTTCGATGCGGGTCGCATTCGTAAGCGCGGCCGCGTGGACGATGGCGATTCGCATCTGGACACTGACGCGATCGAGCGCGAGCGCGGCATTACGATTTTCTCGTCGCAGGCCGTGCTCGACCACGGTGATACCCGCGTCATGCTCGTGGATGCACCGGGGCATGTCGATTTTTCTGCCGAGGCGGAGCGCACGCTGCGCGCACTCGACTACGCGATTTTAGTTGTGGGCGCCAACGACGGCGTGCAGGGGCACACCGAAACCCTGTGGCGCCTGCTTGCACGCTATGACATTCCGACGTTCATCTATATCAACAAAATCGATTTGGAGAATCCCGGCCGCGATGTTTTGCTGGCACAACTTGGGCGGCGTCTTTCCGAAGGCTGCCTGGATGCCAACGAACTGCTGGAGGGCGGCGCCGTTCAGGAGGACGCTGCTGCGTTGGACGAGGCGGCGTTCGAGGAGTTTCTTGAGGCAGGTGAGCTTTCCGTCGCAACGCTGTCGCGCATGGTTGGCGAGCGCAAGCTCTTTCCCTGCTTTGCCGGCTCGGCGCTCAAGGACCAGGGCGTGAGCGAGCTGCTGGATGGCATATGCGTGCTGATGCGCGAACAGATATGGCTTCCGGAGTTTGCCGCGCGCGTCTATCGTGTCAGCCGCGGGGATCGCGGCGAGCGCTTGGCATGGGTTAAAGTGACCGGCGGCACGCTGTGTGCAAAACAGATGATCAGCGGACGTTCCGGTGCCGAGGTATGGGAGCAGAAGGTCGATCAGGTGCGCATCTATAACGGCGAAAAGTATGAGCTTGCCCAAGAAGTTGCTGCTGGCGGTATTTGTGCCGTGACGGGTCTTGCGCACGTTCGCCCAGGGGACGCCTTGGGTGCGGAGCCCGTGTGTGATGCGCCCGTCATCGCTCCGGTCCTCACCTATACGGTGCTTCCGGGCGAACACGATGTCCATGCGGTGTTTAAAGCGCTGACTGAGTTGGCGGACGAAGACCCCATGCTCGGCGTAAGCTGGAATACTCATCTGGAGCAGATTCACCTGCAGCTGATGGGCGCCGTGCAACTCGAGGTCGTGCAGCGGGTGTTGGCCGATCGCTTTGGCCTTTCGATTTCGTTTGAGCCCGGCGGCATTCTCTATAAGGAGACCATTTCGCAGCCGGTCGAGGGCGTGGGCCACTTTGAGCCGCTGCGCCACTATGCCGAGGTGCATCTGAGCCTGGAGCCGTTGCCGGCGGGTTCGGGCGTGCAGTTTGGCACCGTGACTTCGACCGACGAGCTCGATCTTAACTGGCAGCGTCTGGCGCTCACCAACGCCATGGAGCGCGATCACCTGGGCGTGCTGACCGGCTCGCCCATCACCGATGTGCGCATTACGCTCACAGGCGGCCGTGCACATGCCAAACACACCGAGGGCGGCGACTTTCGCCAGGCCACGTACCGCGCGATTCGCCAGGGGCTCATGCAGGCGCGTGAGGCCGGCGCGGCGGTGCTGTTGGAGCCGTGGTATCGCTTTGAGCTCGAGGTGCCGGGGGAGTGTGTGGGCAGGGCGTTGTCAGACGCCACGCGCATGGGAGCCGAGTACGAGCCGCCGACGATGGCGGGCGAACGGGCAAAGCTTGTGGGTCGCGTGCCGGCATCCGAGGTCCAGGATTATGCGCTGGAGGTGGCCGCCTACACGAGCGGTCGCGGGCATCTGTACCTGGAGTTTGCCGGCTATGCGGCATGCCATGATGCCGAGCGCGTCATCGAGACGGTCGCCTATGAGCCCGAGGCCGATCTACCCAACACGCCCGACTCGGTCTTTTGCTCTCACGGCGCTGGCTACACGGTCAAGTGGTACGACGTCCCCGAGGCAGCCCACGTAAAGGTCGATCCCGCCACCTTCCGCCCCTGGCGAGCGGCGGACGTCGAGTTTTTCGGCCATAGGTGATAGAGGGTCAGTCTCTTTGTCGCATCCTGTTGGTATAACTTGGTATAAGTTGGTATAACTGTTACCAGGGTTTGCCAATCCGAGGAGGCCGACATGAATCCAAATCCCTTTAAGCCCACGGCTGGCAAGCGGCCTCCGATACTCATCGGCCGCGAGTCGGTCATCGAAGATTTCGAGGAAGGGCTCGATAACGGCGCCGGAGCGCCGGGCAGGCTCATGCTCATTACGGGAAACCGCGGCTGTGGCAAAACAGTTCTCTTGCGGGAGCTGCAGCGTTTAGCTAGCGAGCGCGGATGGGCGGTTGTCTCCGATTCCGCCTCGCTTGGCCTATGCGACCGCTTGGCCGACGCGCTTCGCTCGAATAAACCCGTTGTGACGTCAATGGAGTTTGGTCCGTCGTTTGGCCGAATGTCGGTCGAGGCGGCGCGGGCAAAAGGCGAGACGTTGCACGGGTTAGTCAACGAACGCCTCAAGAAACTCGGGCCGGGAAAGGGCTTACTGTTTGCGATTGACGAGGCCCAATCGGCATCTATCGAGGAGCTGGCGGCGCTGGCCGTTCTCTATCAGCAGGTGCTCGGAGACCAGGATGCTACGGGCTTGCCCGATAGCGACCAGCGCGGTCTTGCGCTGGTTTTTGCCGGCTTGCCCAGTATGGTTGATGACTTGCTCGAAGAGCCGAGCGTAACGTTTTTGCGCCGCGCCCAGCAGCGTACGCTGGGGGCGATTTCTTTGCCCAAAGTGCGCGATTCATATATCCAGACGGTCAAAGGCACTGGTCTTTGCGTTGATGCGGAGACGGCGGACCTTGCGGCGCGCAAGAGCATGGGGCATCCCTATATGGTTCAGCTGGTGGGATATTACATGTGGAGGTCTGCTGTCCGGCGTGACTCGCGGGTCATTGAAGTGTGCGATGTCGAGGCTGGCTACGCCGATGCCATCTCCGAGTTCTATGAAGCAGTCGACGCCCCTTTGTATTACGGGTTGCGCAGTCCGCAGCGCCTCTTTATCGAGGCCATGGCGGCTGATGGGGGCAAGCCGACGCGCATGGCTGACATCATTGAGCGCTGCGACCGCACCCAAAGCTGGGCGAGTAAATATCGCGCAAGCCTGATTCGCGAGCGCGTCATCGAGGCTGCCGGATACGGCCTCGTCCGGTTTACCGTGCCCATGCTGGGCGAATACATTTGCGACCGCGTTTTATGGCATGAGTAGGGTGATAAAGGTGACGGAACAGAAGATGAGCCCGCAGGCTATAGAGGTACGTGGCGCGCGTGTGCACAACCTCAAGGACATCGATATCGATATTCCGCTGGGAAAGCTCGTGGGTATTGCTGGCGTATCGGGTTCGGGCAAGAGTTCGCTGGCACTGGGCGTTCTTTACGCCGAGGGCTCGCGTCGCTACCTGGAGGCGCTTAGCACCTATACCCGCCGCCGTCTGACGCAGGCCGAACATGCCCAGGTGGACGAGGTGCTGCACGTACCGGCGGCGCTTGCATTGCATCAGCGCCCCAGCGTGCCGGGTGTGCGCTCGACCTTTGGTACCATGACCGAGCTCAACAATAGCCTGCGTCTGCTCTTTAGCCGTTGCGCCCATCACGTGTGCCCGCACTGCGGGGCGCGCGTGGAGCCGAGCCTTAACGTGGCCGCGGGCCTGTCGCTCACGTGCCCCGAGTGCGGCCGTGAGTTCTACGCGCCGGGTGCCGAGGACCTTGCCTTTAACAGCGGCGGCGCGTGTCCCACCTGCGGCGGCACCGGTGTCATGCGCGAGGTGGACGAGGCGAGCCTGGTGCCCGACGAGTCCAAGACCATCAACGAAGGCGCGGTGCTTCCCTGGGGCACGCTCATGTGGGATCTGATGAAGCAGGTGGCAGGCGAGATGGGTGTGCGCACCGACGTGCCGTTTAACCAGCTCACGCCTCAAGAGCGTGACATTGTGTTTCACGGTCCGGCGGTTAAGAAGCACATTCTCTACGTTCCCAAAAACGGCGAGGGCGCCACGCCGCTCGACTTTACCTATTACAACGCCGTCTATACCGTCGAGAACGCGCTCGCCAAGGTCAAAGACGATAAGGGCTTAAAACGCGTGGCGCGCTTTTTGCGCGAGGGGCCATGTCGTGACTGTGGCGGCATGCGTCTCTCCGAGACCGCCCGCCAGCCCCAGGTGCGCGGTATCAATCTGGCGCAGGCCGCGGCCATGACGCTGGGCGAGGCGATTGAGTGGGTGCGCGGGGTGCCCGCATCCTTGCCGGCCGAGATGCGGCCCATGGCGGCGGATATCTGCGATTCGTTTTTGAGCGCGGCCCGTCGCCTGGTCGATCTGGGTCTCGACTACCTTTCGCTCGATCGCGCCGGTGCCACGCTCTCCACGGGCGAGCGTCAGCGCGTGCAGCTCGCCCGCGTGGTGCGCAACCGATCGACGGGCGTGCTCTATGTGCTGGACGAGCCCTCAATCGGCTTGCATCCTGCCAATGTCGACGGCTTGGTGGGCGTGATGCGCGATCTGGTGGATGACGGCAACACCGTGGTTGTTGTCGACCACGATACACGTGTGCTGGCGGAAGCCGACTATCTGGTCGAGATGGGCCCCGTTGCCGGAGCAGGCGGCGGTAATGTGATTGCCGCTGGCACGGTGGACGAGGTCGAACAATCGCAGGGCAGCCGCATCGCCCCGTTTTTGCGCGCAGACCCCAAGCGTATGCGTCCGCAGGTGACTGACGAGGAAATGTTCGATCAGGGCCACATCCGCATGGCAACCGATGCCATCCATACCGTCAAACCGCTCGAAGTCGATATACCGCGCGGTCGCCTTGTCGCGGTGACGGGCGTTTCGGGTTCGGGTAAGACGACGTTGGTGCTCGAGACACTCATCCCGGCGCTTAAGGCCCAGGCAGCTGGCGAGCGCGTGCCAAGCCATGTGCGCTGGGTCGACGCTGAGGGTATCGCACGCGCAAACCTGATTGACGCTACACCTATCGGCGCCAACGTGCGCTCGACGGTAGCGACCTATGCCGACATCCATGATGAGCTGCGTCGCGCTTTCGCCCGTACGCCCGAGGCCAAGGCAGCCGGCTACAAGGCGGGTGCCTTTAGCTACAACACTGGCGCCTTGCGCTGCCCTACATGCGATGGCACGGGCTCGATATCGCTCGACGTGCAATTTTTGCCCGACGTCGAGATCGTCTGCCCAGCATGTCGAGGCTCGCGTTATGCAGACACGGCTTCGCATATCCATCGCGAGGGCAAGGACGGGAGCAAGCTTACGTTGCCGCAGCTCATGGAGATGAGCGTGGACGAGGCTCTCGACGCCACGGTGGGGCTCAAGAAGGTTCAGGCGCGCTTGCTGACCTTGCACGACCTGGGCTTGGGCTATCTTACACTCGGTGAGCCCACGCCGGCGCTTTCGGGCGGCGAGGCGCAGCGTTTAAAGCTTGCGAGCGAGATGGGCCGCGTGCAGGACGATGCCGTATTTGTATTCGACGAGCCCACGATCGGCCTGCATCCGCTCGATGTTCAGGTGCTGCTGAACGTGTTTGACGGCCTCGTCGCCAAGGGCGCCACGGTTATCGTGATCGAGCACGATCTCGACCTTATCCGCAATGCCGATTATGTGATCGACATGGGGCCGGGCGGTGGCGATGCGGGCGGGCAAGTCGTCTGCGCCGGCACTCCGGCGGAAATCGCTGCTTGCTCCAAGAGCATTACTGGCCGCTACCTATAGACAATGAGGCAAAGGGACAGTCCCTTTGCCTCATTGATGCCTATTTCACGCATTGAGCGGCGAGATAGTCGCGGAAGAATGGCAATTCAAAAGCGACGATTCCGCGCCCGCGTTCTCCAATGATGCCGGCATCTATCATGCGGCGTCGGTAGCGGGAGACCTGCTGCGGCGAACGCTTAAGGCGCTCGACAAGGTCAGCGGTGGTGGATTCTTCCTCGTCATCGAGCATGGCGATGAGGAATCGCTTGTCCTCTGCCGTGAGTTCCCGATAGGTTGCCGCGAGGATTCGGTCGTCCATCTCGTCGCGCGCGATTTTGATTCCCATGTCAAAGTCGCGTGACGAGATTTCCTTCGAATCGCTTGTGAGATCCCAGGCACGGTAGCCTACGAGTTGCAATAGGAAGGGAAAACCAGAGATCGAGCGAACGGCTCTATCGATTCCCTCAGCATCTGCCAGGCGGTCGTTTTCCTGGATTGTGCGAATCAAGGCCTCGCGTACGTCATAGTCGGCAATGCGACCCAGATGATATTGTTGGGCGCGGCGAAGGAACGAGACCGTCTTGTGGTTCAGTAGCGTCGATACGTTGTTGGGAAGTCCCGCCATGAGCAGGGCGATGCGTTTCCCATCGGTCACAAAGTGCTGATACGTGGCTGCGAGCTGAATCATCTCGTCGAGTGTCGGGTCCACCTCGTCAACCGTGACGAGCAGGCCGATGCCCGCCTCGTTGAGCTGGTCGATGATGTCGCTCATGCGATAACGCCAGGTTGAGGCATCGTGAACGCGATCGACCTCGATGCTGCCGAGCGGTGCAATTCCGAGACCGGTGACTTCGAAGTTCTTAGACGGATCGATAAGATGGCCGGCAGCGCGTTTCGCGCCGAACTCGATTTCCTCAAGCATTCCCGGGAGTGCGGTCGTCTTTACGGCTATCCAGCCGTGGGATTCCGCCCTTGTCGCGAGCGACGACATTTAGGCGTGTGTGCCATCGGCGTGGCGCTTGAATGTGACAAAGGGGCAGTTCCTTTGTCACATTCCCGGAAAGCCTGTCTGGCGCAGGGCTTCGTAGAGGACGATGGCGGCGCTGTTGGAGAGGTTGAGTGCGCTGATGCGGTAGTCGTCCGGATTGACGAAGTTGCCGCAGATATCCTGCCGAAGGATGGCCTCATGGCCGTTCTCGGTATGTCCGAGCGATTCCTCGTGGGCTTCCCAGGCCTCGGCGTTGTCGAGTGAGTCACAATCGCGCAGCATGGGAATGCGCTCGCAGCGCTCGGGCGCTGCGGCGAGCAGCCCTTCGGGAATCCCCGAGCTTTCGCTGCCAAAGACCAAATAGTCGTCGTCACGGTAAGTGCTTTGCGCATAGGTTCGGCGTGCCTTTTTGGTCAGCAGATGCAAGCGGTCGTCAGCGGGGGAGAGGTCATTGCGCGCAAGGAAATCCTCCCAGCTGGCATAGGTCGTCACGTCCAAGTTTTGCCAGTAGCCCAGGCCGGCGCGACGCACCGTTTTGTCGTCGAGCGAAAAGCCCAGTGGCTCCACCAGATGCAGGCGGGCGCCGGTAACCACGCAGGTACGGCCGATATTACCCGTATTGGCCGGAATCTCGGGCGCATACAGCACGATATTGAACATGAATCTCCTTGGCATAGAACGAAAAACCACCACGAAGGGGCAGTCGCCTTCGTGGTGGTTTGATGGTTACGTGGGCGGAAAACGCCCACTTGGATAACCTAAGCGCGGTGCCAGTCGGTCAGGCAGGCATCAAGGGCGGCGATGAGCGCATCCTTGTCCATGTGACGGCCGATGATGCACAGGCTCGTCATGCGGTCGCCCGTCTCGTCGTCCCAAATCTGCATGATCTCGGGGTTCTCGTCGATGATCTTCTGCTTCTCGCCCTCGGGCGCCGAGTCAACGAACAAGCCGTTCTCCATCAGGCGCATCTGGCGGCCGGCCTGCTCGAACATGTAGCACATGTCCGGATCGCCGGTCTGCCACAGCGGACCCTTGACGCGAATGACCTCGTCGGGCCACTCCTGCTCAACAAAATCGGTGAACTTCTGCAGGTCAAACGGCTTACGGCGCGAGTACACAAAGGTCTCGATGTCGTACTCGAGCACCTCGGGGTCGTCGTGCTCCTCGGGATGCTCCATGGCCTCGATCCAGGCGGCGGAGTTGTAGGCGCGCATAAAGTCGAAGCGATCGGTATCGAGCAGCTCCTCCATGGGGACCTCGCCGTTTTGAGCCTCGACAATCACGGCGTCCTTCTGCAGACTGCGCACGATGGCCTTGAGCTCGGCGATTTGCTCAGGGCTCACGGTATCGGTCTTGTTGAGGATCAGCGTGGAGCAAAACTCGATCTGCTGGATGAGCAGGCTCTCGATGTCGTCCTCGTCGATATCCTCGGCCAGCAGGTCGCGACCGCCGTTGAACTCGTCGTACATGCGGGCACAGTCGACCACGGCAACGATGTTGTCGAGCGCGAGCTTGGGTTCGCCGCCCACTTTGGCCTCGTCGCAGAAGCTCGAGATGGTGTAGGCGATGGGGATAGGCTCGCAAATACCGGAGGCCTCGATGATGATGTAGTCGAACTTGCCCGAATCGGCAATGCCCTGCAGCTGGTTGGCCAGGTCGTCCGAAAGCGTGCAGCAGATGCAGCCGTTGGTGAGCGGGATGAGGTCGTCGGTCTCGGAAAGGCCACCGTCGGCGATAAGGCTGGCGTCGACGTTGATCTCGCCGATATCGTTGACGATCACGGCGGCGCGGATACCGCCGTCGTTGGCGAGGATATGGTTGAGCAGCGTGGTCTTGCCGGCACCGAGGTATCCGGTAAGCATGATGATCTTCACGGGCTTGTTGGGCATGTGCCCTCCTTTGTTAGATATGGCTTACAGCTGAATCTTATGCCAAACGCCTGCTCTTATACCCACGCGCCGGCAAATAACACAGGCTACTCCCAGGCTCCCCATACATCGGGGCAATAACCGACGGTGGCCTTTTTGCCGTTGCGCACGATGGGCTCGGCCAGTACCTGCTGATTCTCGAGCAGCTTATCAAAGCGCTGGCTGGGAGTGAGGTGCTGGATAAGTGCGAGTGTCTCCTCGTCCTTGGCTTTGGGGTTGAGCAGCTTGTCGATGCCGCCGACCGCCTGCATCACGCTCGTGAGCTCGCCTTTGCTCATCTCCTTTTCCTTAAGGTCAATAAACTGCACCTTAATGCGGCGCTCCTTAAAATAGCGTTGGGCCTTCTTGGTATCGAAGGACTTTTTGGTGCCGAAGATTTGCACGTTCATAGCATGTTCCGCCGTTCTAACGAACGGCGGTCACCTCGACGCTGCAAAGCCATCTGATGGGCAATCTGCCTTTCAATCGTCGGGCGCGGGCAACAGCCCAGCGCCCTCCTCTTTCAAGGCGCCTTGCCTCATCAGCTGGCTTTTTGCTGACATTAATAGAACATCGAGGTGACCACCGCTGGACTTATCGAATGAAGTTGGTGCGCTCGCGATCGGCTTCGGGCGCGCTGATGCCGGCGGCCTGTCCTGCTTCGATACATTGCAGGAGCCAGGCCATGTTCTTGCCGATGTTGCGCATGGTGGCAAGGCCCTCGGCATCCCCATCGGCGTCGCCGGGCACGCGACCAAAGACGTTGTTCCAGTACGTGGAGGCGACTACGGGCATCTGGTTGATGGTGAAGTACTTGTTGAGCACATCGAAGGTGGTCGACGTGCCACCGCGACGGGCGACAGCGACCGCGGCGCCGGGTTTGTGCGCAAAGGCGTGCCCGCCCGCATAGAAGGCGCGGTCGAGGGCCGAAAGGATGCGTCCGCTGGGGTGCGCATAGTAGACGGGTGAGCCAAAGACAAAGCCGTCTGCCTGCTCAGCGGCAGCGATGAGCTCGTTCACCACGTCGTCGTCAAAGGTGCAGCGACCCCCAAGCTTGCCACACTGGCCGCAACCGATACAATCACGAATGGGCTTGGCGCCCAGCTGAAACACCTCGGTATCAATGCCTTCGGCATTGAGCTGCTCGGCGACTTCGGCGAGTGCGCGGGCGGTATTGCCGTTTGCCTTGGGACTGCCATTGACCAAAAGAACCTTCATCACAAACTCCCTCTGCTATCGGTGAATTCTGCTGAGAATTATCTCACGTTGCGTGCGATGACGTTGGCATGGTGCGGGCGATGTTTATCCCGCAACGTTCTTAAGGGCGTTCATGCCTAAGGCCATCTAGGGGCATTGCGGTACGGCATGGGGAATGCATTGGGAAACGTTCGATAAATGCTTATAAACACGTTTTTGACGGCATACGTTGACAGATATACTTGTTGAGTTCAAAAGCATGGGAACGGAGATGGTTGCATGGCACAGCCGGAGACATCACACACAGTGGGGCTTGCGCTCGAGGGAGGCGGCTACCGCGGTATGTATACGGCGGGCGTGCTCGACGTTTGGATGGAGCACGGTTTGACCTGCGATCATATGGTGGGTGTCTCGGCGGGCGCGGCGTTTGGCTACAACTTTAAATCGCGCCAGATCGGCCGCGCCATTCGCTACAACAAAGCCTATTGTGCCGACAAGCGCTATGCGAGCGTGACCAGCTGGCTGCGAACCGGCGATATGTTCAATGCCGATTTTGCCTATCACGAGGTGCCTATCGAGCGCGATCCCATCGACTTGGAGGCGTATCGCGCCTGCCCCATGCGATTTACGTGCGTGTGTACCGATATCGAGACGGGCAAGGCCGTCTATCACGATCTGCCGTATGGCGACGAGCGCGATATCGAGTGGATTCGGGCATCGTCGGCGATTCCCGTGGCGACCAAGCCCGTCTGGATTGATGGACATCGATATCTGGATGGCGGTGTGGCCGATTCTATTCCCAGCGCATGGCTGTTTGCGCAGGGGTATGACCGTAACATCGTGGTGCTGACGCAGCCGGCGGGCTTTGTGAAACAACCCAATAGCTTGATGCCTATGCTGCGCCGCGTGTTTCGCCGCTATCCAGAGTTTGTCGCGGCGCTTGAGCACCGGCACGAGGTTTATAACGCCACGCTCGATGACCTGACGCGTCGCGAGGCCGGCGACGAGGTTTTTGTGGTGCGTCCGAGCGAATCGGTGAAGGTGCCATCGCTGTGTCGTGAGCCAGAGGAGCTCGAACGTATCTACCAGGTCGGTCGGCGTGATGCGGAGGCCACGTTGCCCGCACTAGAGGTGTATCTGGCAGGGTAGAGCCACGGTCGCTGACTCGGCGGAAAGTGCATCTCAGAATGAGCCTTCGAAATGGGGCATAGTTTCCCATGGAGACCGCTCGGGAAAGCGTGCCCCACTTTTCGGCCGTAGTTTGGGACACAGTTTCCCGTTGGGCGGATTTCGGAAAGCATGTCCCAGAATTTGCGCCCAGAACGGGATACAGTTTCCCAGACGGCGGATTCCGGAAAGTGCATCCCGGAATCTACGTCTAGACTGGGACACAGTTTCCCGCTGACTCTCTATATGGAAAGCGCATCCCAGAATGGAGGTCCAAACTGGGATGCGCTTTCCGCTATTGAAGATATGAGGCTGCGAATCAGCTGCTCGGCCTATGCCTATGCCTGCTGCCAGGTGTCGACAAGCTCCTTGGCTGCGGCGTGGGGGTCGTCAGCGCTGCAGACGGCGCTCACTACAAAGAAGCCCTCGACGCCGGTGGCCTTGAGCTGCGGCAGATCGGCTTTTTTGACGCCGCCGCCGACCACGATGGGAACGGGGCTTGCCGCATGGAGCGCGGCCAGGTCCTCAAAGCTCTTGGTGATGATGGAGCCATCTGCCGCGCGTCCACAGTCGCGCTTGGTCTCGGTCTCGTGGAGCGGGCCGATGCCCAGGTAGTCGACTAGGCTCATGTCGGCGGTCTTGACGTACTCGAGCATTTCCTCGCAACGGGCCGAAAGGCCCACGATGGCATCGGGGCCCAGAAGCTTGCGGCAGACCTCGACGGGAATATCGCTCTGGCCCACATGCACGCCGTCGACGGCGATACCCTGTTCGCGTGCGGCGAGTACGCAGTCCAGACGGTCGTCGATAAGCAGGGCGACCTTGCCGGTCTTGCCGGCGCGAGCGATAGCCTGCGCGGCGTCGCCCGTCAGCGCGATGATCTCGCGGGCACTTGCCACCTTGGAGCGCACCTGGATGCAGGTAAAGCCGGCATCGAGCGCCTGCGCTACCACATCGCCCACGGGACGTCCCAGCGTGTTTTCGGGGCCGAGTACCAGATAGGCCGAGATATCAAGGTTGTCGTGGATGCTCATCGTGCTTCCTCCTGCTTTTTGATCTGCGCTTCCATGCGCTCGAGTTTGCCGGTCATGGTGTCGGTAAAACCGGGTCGAATATCGGCTTTGAGCACGACTTCGGTGCGGATGCCCTTGCTTGCCAACACAAAGGTTGCGTCGCGTACGACCTGCATGACCTCGTCCCAGTCGCCCTCGATCTCGGTGAACATCGAGGTGGTGCGGTTGGGAAGGCCGCTCTCGCGAATGACGCGCACGACCTCGGCGACCTCGGCGGACAGCTCGTCGCCTGTGCCGCACGGGGCGATGGCTACGGCGACGAGCGTGTTCATGTCGGCAGCGGTTGCGGGTTCGGACATGGCTTATGCCTCCTCGAGCTCGAGGTGGTTATTCGCAATATCCTGAGCGGTCGCGCGGTAGAGTTCGTCGATAAAGGCGACCTTAAAGCTTGCCGGGGCATCAGCGACAGCGGCGGCACGCGTGCCGGCAACGTTGTAGACAGCGGTACCGCAGATGGCTGCCGTAAACGGATCGGCGGCGCAAGCGTACACGGCCAGGACGCCGCCCTGCGAGCAGCCACAGCCGGTAATCTTGGACATGAGCGGGCTGCCGCCGTGGGACTTGGCCACGGTCGTGCCGTCGGTAATCAGGTCGACTTCGCCCGAGACCACTACGGCGCCGCCGGTGTAGCGGGCGAGTGCCACGGCAGCGCCGCGGGCGGCGTCGACCGTATCGGTGGTATCGACACCGCGCACGCGGCTCAGGTCAGCCGCCTCGCCTTCAAGACCCCACAGGCCGGCGAGCGCGATGATCTCGGAGGCGTTGCCGCGCACGATGGCAGGCTTGTACTGCTTGAGCTCGTTTACCAGCTGGGTGCGCAGGCTACCGATGCCCAGGCCCACCGGATCGAGCACCCAGGGTTTGCCGGCGTCGTGTGCCGCTTTGGCCGCACGGGGAATCGTCTGCTCGTAGATGGGGAAGAGCGTGCCCATGTTGAGATAGATGGCGCCGCCGCCGGCAACGAGTGCCTCGCCCTCGTCGGGCAGATAGACCATGGCGGCCGAACCGCCTACGGCGAGCTGCGCGTTGGCGACAAAGTCGATCGTCACCGTGTTGGTGATGGAGCCGGCCATCGGGTTGGTGGCGCGAATCTCCTCCACGGCCTTGACCACATTTTGTTTAAGCTGTTTCGAATCAATCACTGCACATGCCTCCTTGGCATAGAAAAGGGGCGCTGTGCATAGACAGCGCCCCTGTAAAGGCGGCATGCTCCCTACGCCAGCATTAACTGACAGGTTCAAAGGATTGGGCCCCATGCCCTCTCAGCCTTGTGGTTTGCACCGCCGGCACTCCCGCATCGAATCTGTTGTTCCCTATACTAGCGCACCTGCCAAAAAGGGACAGGTTTATTTTGGTAGGTGGCAACTGGGGCGTCGCATTTTCCCAGATAAAACCTGCCAAAATAAACCTGTCCCTTATTGGCAGGTCGCTACAATGGATACGGTGAAAATGACTGGGGGACTCTATGATCAAACTTGTGCTGACCGATATGGACGATACGCTGATTCCAGCCGGGCATGACGGCGCCAGCGACTACGCCATCGAGGGCATTCATGCCATGCAGGCGGCGGGCCTGCACTTTGGCCCGGTTTCGGGCCGTCAGCCGTCCGCGATGGGCTGGATGTTTCGTAATCGCTCCGAGTGCTTCTCGACCGGTGCGTTCTGCAACGGCCAGGTCATGTTTGTCGACGGCGAGGTGGTAGCCTCGCATGCGACCGACAATACCGCCCTTATTCGCTTGGCTGACTACTTGGAGCAAGAGACCGATGATACCTATCTGAAGGTCTACAGCCTGGGTGATGACTTTTGGGACAATGACGCCTATTGTGTGACGAGCGACCCCGAGCGCGTGCATCGCGCTATGGAGTCGGGCGGCAACGCGTGGCTCAAAGGCGAAGAGGCCCCGTGCCGTCCCGTTGTCGGTGACGCGCCGGTGTTCAAGGCGAATATCTGGAGTGCCCGTTCGCGTGAAGGGCTCGCGGAGCTACGCGAGCGCGTTGCCGCCGAGGTGCCGGAACTCTCGCTTGTGTTTCCCAACAACCGAGTGCGCCTGTTTGACATTCTTCCGGCTGGTTGGGACAAGGGCTGTGCCACGCTGGAGCTGGCGCGTGCTTTGGGCCTAACGCCCGACGAGGTGGCGGTGTTCGGCGATTCCGATAACGATCTGCCCATGATTAATGCCGTTCCCAACTCCGTTGCAGTCGCCAATGCCAATGAGGCCGTCACGGCTTCCGCGCGTTGGCATATCGGTGCTGCGGCAGACGATGCGGTTGCCGGGGCTCTGCATGAGATTGCCGCCTGCGCCGCGACGGGGGCGATGCCGTCGTTTATGCGCCAGGTGGACGCGACGGGTCATGGCGTCACGAACGTCTAGGGAGAAAGTCATGAAGCTTCAGCAGCTCAGGTATGTTGTTAAGGTTGCCGAATGCGGCAGCATTACCGAGGCCTCGCGCCGGCTCTTTGTGTCGCAGCCTTCGATTACCGCGTCGATTCGCGATCTCGAAAACGAGATGGGTGTGCACATCTTTGAGCGCACCAACAAGGGCGTCATTGTGTCCGAGGAAGGCGAGACATTCTTGGGCTACGCGCGCCAGGTACTCGATCAGGCCGACCTGCTCGAGGGCAAGTACAAGGGCGCATCCGAGCAAGTGCCGCACTTTAGTGTGAGCTGTCAGCATTATTCCTTTGCCGTTAATGCGTTTGTCGACGTGATCCGTGAGTTCGATGCCGCGCGCTACGACTTTACCCTGCGCGAGGAACAGACTCACGAGATCATCGAAGATGTCGCGCACATGAAGAGTGAACTGGGCATTCTGTACTTATCCGAACATAACCGCGAGGTTATCGAGCGCATGCTGGCGGCCAACGAGCTCGTATTCGAAGGACTCTTCTGCGCCACGCCGCACGTCTTTGTATGCGCCGACCATCCACTGGCGGACCACGCCAGCGTGACGCTCGATGACCTCGAGGAGTATCCGTTTTTGTCCTACGAGCAAGGCAGCTACAACTCGTTTTACTATTCCGAGGAACTGACCTCGACGTTTGAGCGCCGCAAGAATATCCGCGTGCGCGACCGTGCGACCTTGTTCAACCTAGCCATGGGCCTCAACGGCTACACGGTGTGTTCGGGCGTGATTAGCCACGAGCTTAATGGCCCCGGTATTATCTCGATTCCGCTCGATGTAGATGAATACATGGAGATTGGCATTATCACGCGCAAGAATACGACGCTCACGCGCTATGGACAGGCTTATGTCGAGGCCATCCGGAGGCATATCTAACCGGTAGCGTTTGATGCTGCTGTCTTGAGCTGTCGAAATGGCTATAGGAAAACTATATGGCAAACATATATAAACGCATATTTTACGATAACCAGGAGTGCGCTCATACTCTTTCTCGCCAAAGCATTCCATGCAAAAGGAGATTCCTATGAGCAATTCCACCCAGCTCAAAGCGCCGTTTCGCGCCGATATCGTCGGCAGTTTTCTTCGTCCGCAGGCCGTAAAGGACGCCCGCGCTGCCTATGCGGCAGGCGCGCTTGATGCCGAGGGACTTAAGGCAGTCGAGGACGAGGCCATTCGCGATTTGGTGGCAAAGCAAAAGGCCGCCGGCCTGCAGGTCATCACCGATGGCGAGTTCCGCCGCAGCTACTGGCACCTCGATTTTATGTGGGGTCTCAACGGCATCGAGCGCCGCACCTCGCGTACGGGCTATATGTTCCACGATGAGGAGACTACCGCCGACACCGCCGTGGTGACCGGACCTATTAGCGGCGAGAACCATCCGTTCGTCGAGCACTTCAAGTTTGTCAAGGCGCTCGAGGGGGAGAGCCAGGTCGCGCGGCAAACCATTCCGGCGCCGATCCAGACGTTCTCCGAAGTCACGCTCGACCGCTGCGATGGCCAGCAGGAGAGCCTGCGCGCCGTCTACAAGACCGACGAAGAGCTCGCCGATGCCATCACCGCAGCATACCGCACCGTGATTGCCGATCTGTATGCCGCGGGTTGCCGCAACATCCAATTTGATGACTGCACCTGGGGCATCTATTGCGACACTGACTTTGTGTCCAAGACCGGCATGAGCCCGGTTGACCTGCAAAAGGTGAGCGAGCTGGGCGTGGCGCTCAACAATGCCGCCATCGCGGGCAAGCCTGACGACTTGGTGATCAATACGCATGTATGCCGTGGCAACTACCACTCTACTTATGCCTTTGAGGGCGGCTATGATCCCATCGCCCCGTACCTGTTTGCGCATGAGGACGTTGACGCGTTCTATCTGGAGTTCGACACTCCGCGCGCCGGTGGTTTTGAGCCGCTCAGGTATGTTGCGCCCGGTAAGAAGGTCGTGTTGGGCCTGGTGACCACCAAGGCAGCCGAGCTCGAGGACGAGGACGCGATCGTCGAGCGTATTCATGAGGCAGCAAAGTACGTGCCGCTTGAGAATCTGTATCTGTCTCCGCAGTGTGGCTTTGCCAGCTGCGAGATTGGCAACAAGCTGACCGAAGGCGAGCAGTGGGCAAAGATCGCGCTGGTCAAGCGTATTGCCGAACGTGTTTGGAAATAGCGGTACCGTTTGCAAGTGACGGCGCGTGCGAGACATGGTGTATCGCGTACAATGGTTCGGACCGTATCGTTCGGGCAGGTTATCCGCTATGCCCGAGCGCCCTTCCATTCGAAAGGACATCCATGTCCCAGTCCTCGACGCCCGCCGTCACCGATGCCATCTACGACGCTTCGTCGCTCGGCCGCCCGCGCATGTTCCTGCTCGGTCTGCAGCACCTGTTTGCCATGTTTGGTGCCACGGTGCTGGTGCCCGTGCTCACCGGCCTTTCGGTATCGGCAACGCTTTTGTTTGCCGGCTTGGGCACGCTGCTCTTCCACTTCCTGTCACGCGGTAAGGTCCCCGCATTTTTGGGCTCATCGTTTGCCTTTATTGCCGGTTATGCCGCAATCGCGCCCAACGGCGAGGCCGAGCTATTGCCCTACGCTTGCCTGGGCGTTGCCTGCGCCGGTTTGCTCTACCCAGTGCTTGCGGCGCTCTTCCGCGCGTTTGGCGCCAAGCGCGTCATGCGCTTCTTCCCGCCGGTGGTGACTGGCCCCATTGTCATTTCGATCGGTCTGATCCTGGCGAGTTCCGCTATTGCCAACTGCCAGACTAACTGGCTCGTTGCCGTGGTTGCCGTCGCCGTAATCGTCATCTGCAATATTTGGGGTCGCGGCATGGTCAAGATCGTGCCGATTTTACTGGGCGTCGTGGTGAGCTATGCCGTTGCGGCTGCGCTGGGCGAGGTCGATTTCTCCGGCGTCGCAGCCGCTCCCTGGCTTGGCTTGCCCGTCGTGTGGGACAACACGGTGTTTGCACTCTTTGGGCCGCAGTTCGATAGCGGCCTTGCCACGACGGCCATCATCACCATCATGCCGCTGGCCTTTGCAACCATGATTGAGCATATCGGCGATATATCCGCTATTGGCTCCACCTGCGAGCGCAACTACATCGCCGATCCCGGCCTGCATCGCACGCTGCTCGGTGATGGTCTCGCCACGATTCTGGCTTCGCTCTTTGGCGCTCCGGCCAACACCACGTATGGCGAGAACACCGGCGTGCTCGCCCTGACGCGCGTGTTTGACCCGCGCGTGATTCGCATTGCCGCGTGCTGCGCCATCGTGCTTTCGTTCTGCCCCAAGTTCGCTGCCGTGATCGCCGCCATGCCGGCATGCGTTATCGGCGGCGTGTCGCTCGTGCTCTATGGCATGATCAGCGCCGTGGGCGTCCGTAACCTCATCGAGAACCAGGTCGATTTCCAGAACAACCGCAACGTGCTGGTGGCCGCTCTGGTGCTCGTGCTTTCACTCGGCATTGCCTACAGCGCCGCCGGTGGCATCGTGCTGAAGCCGTTCGGCGTGACGATTTCGCTTTCGGGCCTTGCCGTGGGCTCGCTGGTGGGCATCGTGCTCAACGCGATTCTGCCTGGCAACGACTTTGAGTTCGCCGTTTCTGAACTCGAGGAGACTGTCGAGTAGTAGTTGTGTTCAGCTAAATCAAAAAAAATGGCGCCCGTGCGTACGCGTGGGCGCCATTTTTAATGCGTCAGTATCCAGTGTATGCCGCGGGCCATGCGCAGACCGGTTTGGGCAAAGTGGTTACCGGGGTTGAGCTCGAAGGTCGCGGGGATGCCTCGGTCGCCGAGTAGTTTTTCCATTGCGCGTGTGTCGTCGAGTACGTGCCGCATCATGCGGTTGGGCGTCTTGGTCTCCTTTTTGCCGAGTGATAGATAGACGGCGTTGGGCGCGGCTGGCATCGTGTGCCCGTGTGCGTAATCGAGAAATCCGGGAAACCATAGGGACCCCGATGCGCTTGCGGCGCGGTCAAAGGCATCGGTCTGCCAGAGCGACCAAAGCGAAAAGAGGCCCGCCAATGAGTAACCGGCAATGCCGCGCCAGGTAGGCGGGCAGGGAAGTGATGGCTCGACCTCTGGGATTATCCGATTCAGCAGTTCATCGAGAAACTCGGACGCCTGTCCACCAAAGGGCTCGGCATCGCGCACGGTTCCGTCGCATTCCCAAGGGCTCAGCTCGCGATTCCAATTGAGCCCGCCAATGGCGACCAGGGTGAATGGCGGGCAATCAAGCTCAAGACAACGGCTATAGACCTCGGTGCCGTCACCCATGACCGCGGGAAGGTAAATGACGGGCGCGCTTTCGACATGTTTTGAATGAATGGTTATCTGCTTTTGACGCGCTTCCATGACAAGCTTCTCTCTGCATTTCGACATCTACAAATACGATTGTCGCACGTCGGCGTAGGGACCGTCGCTAAAAGAAAGGCGCAGAGCCGCTTGATACGACTCTGCGCCTTGAGGTTTTGCTTTAGCAGCTTTGCCCTTACGCTACAAAGAAGTAGACGAGGAAGGCGAGTGCTGCGATCCACATGAGCGGCTTGATCTTGGAGGCCTCGCCCTTAAAGAGTGAGACGACCACGTAGGCGATAAAGCCCAGACCGATGCCGGCAGAGATGGAGTAGGTGAAGGGCACGCCGGCGACAATCATGAACGCTGGGAAACCCTGCGACACGTCGGACCAGTCGATCTCGGAGGCCTCGCTCATCATGAGGTAGCCGACGTAGACCAGAGCACCGCAGGTGGCGGCGCTGGAAACGATGGTGACGATGGGGGAGAAGAACGCGGCGAGAATGAACAGCACGCCGGTGGTGACGGAGGTGAGGCCCGTGCGGCCACCGTCGGCAGCGCCAGAGGTGGACTCGACGAAGGTGGTGATGGAGGAGACGCCCATAAAGCCACCGGCAGCGGCGGCCACGGAGTCGACGACCAGGATGGGACGGATGTCCTCGACATTGCCGTCCTCGGTCAAGAACTCGCCCTGCTTGGCGACGGCCATCGCGGTGCCCATGGTGTCGAAGAAGTCACTCATGAGCAGCGAGAAGGCAACGACGAGCAGCATCGGGTCGGTCAGGACCTTCACGATGGCCATGTTGCCATCGGCAGTGCTGGCAAACGGGGCGCCAAAGGTCGAGAAGTCGAGCGGTGCGATGAGACCCTCGGGCGCATGGGTGACGCCCAGCGGGATACCGGCGATAACGGCGACGATGATGCCGATGAGCAGCGAGCCCGGCACGTTGCGGGAAGCAAGGGCAACCGTCACGACGATGGAGATGATGCCGACGATAAAGGTGGGGGAGGCGATATCGCCCAGGCCGACGAGCGTACCGGTGCCAGCGGTGATGATGCCGGCGTCGCACAGGCCGATCATGGCGATAAACAGGCCCAGGCCCACCGAGATGGCGTGGCGCAGGACCACGGGGATGGCGTCCATGATGGCCTCGCGCAGACCGCAAAGGACGAGCAGCAAGATGATGATACCTTCGAGGAAGATAACACTCATGGCAACGTGCCAGTCACCGCCGCACATGGTGGCGGTGATGCCCGCAATCATGGCGTTGATGCCCAGGCCCGACGCACAGGCGAGCGGGCGGTTGGCGAAGATGCCCATGCAGATGGTCATGATGCCGGCGCCCAGACAGGTGGCGCAGGCGAGCGCTCCCGCATCGATGCCAGCGCCCGAGAGCACCGCAGGGTTGACGGCGATGATGTAGGCCATCGCCAGGAATGTTGTCAGTCCAGCGCGAAGTTCGGTCCCGATTGTGGACTTGCGCTCGCTGACGTGAAAAAGTTCGTCCATGCATACCCTTTCCTTGTTCGGCCCCGAGTTGAGGCCGATTGACACGAACTTACCTACTATATCGCCTTTGGAAGGTCGATGTTTCTCGCATGTTGAAGTTCGGCGCTTTGTTACAGGCGGACGGTATTTTTCGCATGAAAATGTGTAGGTACCGTATACTTAAGCAGTTACATTGAACTCTTTGGAGGAACGTATGATTAAAGAGCTCTGCCGCGACGAGGCTATCCTGTCCCAGCGTTGCGAGGTTGCGACTGTCGAGGACGAGTCGGTCGCACAGGACCTGATCGATACCATCAAGTCGCTCGAGGACGCCGGCTGCCTTGCCGCCAACCAGATTGGCGTCACCAAGAAGGTCTGCGTCTATCTGGACGACGCCGGCGAGCCCCACGTGCTCTACAATCCCCGTCTGGTGTTTGGCCTGGGCGCCAGCAAGATGGAGGAGAGCTGCCTGACGCACGACGAAATCACCAAGTCCACGCGCTATATCAAGTGCAAGGTTGCCTTTGACCAGATCGTCGACGGCAAGATGAAGGAGTGCCGCCGCGACTACACGGGCTTTGAGGCACAAATGATCCAGCATATGATCGATCACTGTCTTGGAAAGTTGGTCTAAGGAGACCAAAGCGCCGCACCTTGCCGCTCAATCGTCGCTCGCGTACCTTAAGTACGCTTCGCTCCTCTTTCGTGGCAATCTGCGGTACTTTGACCCCTTAGACGACCTGCGAGGTTGACTTGGTTGAGTTTATCTTGCTTGTGTGGTCCGGGCGTGACGATATTGTCATGTCCGGGCTTTTGTGTTTAGCGCCTATTTGTTTGGTAACAATGAGCTTAGCAAGGACGAATGGCTAGGAGGCGCCATGTGCACGAGCATTCGATTTACCGATAATTCCGGCAACATGTATCTGGGTCGCAACCTCGACTGGAGCTTTAGCTACGGCCAACAGGTTCGCGTGATGCCCCGCGGGTTCCATATCCCGTATTCGTTTATCGACGATGCGTCGGCGGCACACGCGGTAATCGGCATGTGCATCGATTACAAGAACTATCCTATGTTTTTCGACTGTGGTAACGATGCGGGTCTGGCTGTGGCAGGGCTCAACTTTCCCGGTTATGCCGAGTATGCCGAGGACCCGGTTGATGGAAAGACCAATATCGCGGCCTATGAGTTTCCCCTGTGGGTGGCAGCGACGTTCTCGACGGTCGACGAGGTCGAGGCTGCGCTGCGCGACACGGTGATTGTTGCCAAATCTGCCGGAGAGGGGCTGGGTGTGTCGCTGCTCCATTGGATTATCGGCGACAGCCGGCGCAGCATCGTGGTCGAGATGATGGCTGACGGTCTGCATGTATACGACGATCCGGTCGACACCCTTGCCAATCAGCCGACCTTCCCGTGGCACATGGAAAACCTGCGCACCTATATCACCGCCACAAGCGATTTTCCTCAGACGGCGACATGGCGTGGTGCCGAGCTCAAGCCCTATGGCGCGGGTGCCGGCATGCGCGGTATTCCGGGTGACTGCTATTCGCCGAGCCGTTTTGTAAAGGCGGCGTACCTCAATGCCAATTACCCGCAAAAAGACGGCGAGGCCGAGAACGTCATTCGCATGTTCCGCTCGCTCGAGGGGGTGGCGATGATCGAGGGCGCGTCCAAGATGGGTGACGGCAAGTTCGAGAAGACTATCTACACCGGATGCTTTAGCGCGCGCACGGGCAATTACTATTACTCAACGTATGAGGATCCGTCGATTCGCTACGTGAGCCTGATGGATGCCGAGGGCGCGAGCCCCGATAGGCTCGTGGTTCCCGAGCCGCGTCGTTCGTAGCCGGCGGTTTTACTGCAATGCAAAGCGGCCCTGCGCCTCCTGTGAGGCGCAGGGCCGCTGTCGTCGACGCGCGACGTCGTTAGAAGTTGGCGTCGCTGAGTTGTTCGCTCTCGAGGCCGTCGAACTGTTGCTGTTCGGGCGTATCGGCGACGCTCCCGAGCAGCTCGGTGGGGTCGACGTTCATGTCCCTACCGGCTTCGTTGCTGTTGACAAGGTCGTTCGAGAAGATATCGACATCCATTTCCTCGGCTTTCTCGATCTGAACTTTGAGCTGGAGTTATTGGCGAGCAGCGCCGCGCCGCCGATCATGGCAGGTAGAATCAGCCACGGCGCCACTTTGCGCACCAGGCTAAACAGGGCGAAGATGCCGCTCTCGTTGTGGTTGTCGGCCTTCATGGCGATTACCACGTACTTGACCGTGCTGGTCTTGGAGGTTTGCCTCCAGTTTGGCGTGCGCCACGTGGACTCCCTTGGACATCCGGTTATCTGTCTTGGACAGATAACTTTTATGCCGTCTTTATACATACAAGAGCTGTTTGGCACATCGGGTAATTTTAGACAATAATCCCCAGCTGGGGATTATTTATGTACGCAGGTAGCATTTCAAAACAGGGGCGCATCCGCTGTATGGCGTTGCTGCAATGTAATAACCGCGGACGCGCTCCTGCTTTGAAACCGAAGAGGGAACTTTTAGACGCGTGCTGCCTGAGCGATACCGGTCTTGGCGCCTGAGCGTTTACCGGCGAGTTCGCAAAAGATCGCGCCGCCGATGATAAGCACGGCGCCCATCAGGCGGACTGGTGTTATGACTTCGCCCAAAAGGGCGGACGAGAACACGACGGCCGAAAGCGGCTCGAGGTAGCCGACGACAGCGACGGTCTGCACGGGCAGTTTGGCGACGGCGCTAAAGTAGAGCAGACAACCGATGCCGGTGTTGACGACGCCGAGCATAGCGACGGCGCGCCAATCGATGGTTGCGGCGATGCTGGCGGACAGGAATGAGGGGGTGCCTTGGGTGACGAGTGTAAGGACCAGCGCGGTCACAAAGGCGGCGCTCACCTGGAGCGCGGAGTTCTCGAGGCCTTCGATGTGCGGCGCGCCCTTGCTGGCGATGACCATCAATGCATAACAGAAGGCCGAGGCGATTCCGCAGACGATGCCCGCAATGGGCATATTGCCGCCTAGACCTTGCGCTGCAATGAGAAAAGCGCCGCAGGCGACTGCGATAAACCCGGCGATTTTGCCACCGGTTAGTTTTTCGCCAAAGATAAACGGCGAGAGGGCCATGACGATGATGGGGCCGCAGTAGTACAGCAGCGAAGAAACGCCGACGCCGATCGTCTGATAAGCGCGGAACAGAAAAATCCAGCTGGCGCCCAGCGCGGCTCCCGAGAGGAGGAGGGCTGCGGCTTCGCGGGGGCGAGAAGGCGCCTGCAGCTTATGGCGTTGGGTAATGGCGAGGATGGTGACAAGCGAAAGGGCTCCCAGAAAAGTGCGTAGCAGCACGATATCGGAGCTCGGGAGTGCGATGGCCGCAGCGATGATGCCGTTGGAGCCAAACAACAACAATGCTGCTAAATACGTAATCAATCCGTTGTTCATGCGCTGCCGTCCCCTCTATATCCGTGCATGTTCACTATGGTTGAACTGGCTTTAGAAGAAAAGCGAATATAATGCATGGAAAACATGACAAAAACTCATGCAAAGGTGGAGGCATGTCGTGGAAACGAATATTCAAAAGATGCAGGTGCTGCTGGAGACCGTGCGCGCTGGAAGCTTTACGCGTGCTGCCGAGCGCCTGAGCTACTCGCAATCGGGCGTGAGCCGCATGGTGGCCGATCTTGAGGCCGATTGGGGCTTTAAGGTGCTCGACCGCAGTCGTGAAGGTGTTGCTCTTTCTGCCGACGGGCGGCAGGTCATGCCGGCTGTCGAGGCGCTCTGCGAGGAATTCGTTCGCTTGCAGCGACGGGTGGATGAGATGCGCGGGCTCATGCGCGGCAAAATCTGCATCGGTACGTTTTCGAGCGTGGCGACCCATGTGCTGCCGCCGGTGATTGCGCGTTTTCGTGCTGATCATCCAGACGTCGATTACGAGTTGCTGATGGGCGACTATTCAGAGATTGAACAATGGGTGGCAGAGGGTCGCTGCGATCTGGGCTTTATCCCTCGTGAGCCCCGAGAAAACGGCATGACATCGCTGCCTTTGGTGCGTGACGAGTTAATGGCGGTAGTGCCGTCAGGCTCGTTGTTTGCCACGGCGGAGGTCGTCTCTCTTGCCGACTTGGCCAACGAGCAGTTTATTCTGCTAGAACGCGGCACCGATGACGAGATTACGCCGCTGTTTCGTCGGGCGGGACTGGCAGTGCACTCAAAACTGTCGACCTGGGATGACTATGCGATTATGGCTATGGTCGAGGACGGCCTGGGTGTGAGCATTCTTCCCGCGCTCATCATGCGCCGCTGTCAGTTCGATGTTGCCGTGCGTCCGCTCGAAGGGCATCCCCATCGGCAGATCAACGCCATATATCGAACGGCCGATGTTTCGCTTGCCGCCGCCCGTTTTCTCGAATACCTCTAAATGGGCGCACGTCGTTACCGCCTTGGGATAAATCTTGAGGTTTGGGTCATGTTATTTTTGAAATTGAACTTTTAGAAATAGCACGGCGCTATACTGCTTGCTAAATTGAACCTTGGTTCAATTCGTGTACTATAAATTGAACTTTGCCAGCAAGGAGGTTCCTGTGACCCAAGAGACGTTTAGCGATCGCCTGCGACAGGCTATGTCCGATCGCGACGTTCGCCAGTCGGACGTAATCCGCGCATCGGAGATGCTCGGCAAAAAACTCGGCAAGAGTCAGATGAGCCAATATGTGAGCGGCAAGACGATTCCGCGGCGCGATGTGGCAGAGCTACTCGCCCGCATTTTGGAGGTCGATGTTACCTGGCTGCTCGCCGGTGACGCCGATCAAGGCGAGACATCATCGACCCACAACGTTTCCAAGCCCGAACCCTATCCCTCAGCTCAAATTGCAAGGAGCACCACCATGCGTACTTTTTCTAAATCCACCAAGCTCGAGAACGTTCTGTATGACGTGCGCGGCCCCGTTGTCGACGAGGCAGCCCGTATGGAGGACGAAGGCGAGTGCATCCTCAAGCTCAACATCGGTAATCCGGCGCCCTTTGGTTTCCGCACGCCCGATGAGGTCATTAAGGACATGCGCCAGCAGCTGCCCGACTGCGAAGGCTATTCCAACTCGCGCGGTCTGTTCTCTGCGCGCAAGGCGATCATGCAGTATTCGCAGATCAAGGGCCTGCCCAATGTTCAGATGGAACATATCTACACGGGCAACGGCGTGTCCGAGCTCATTCAGCTTTCGATGAACGCGCTGCTCGACAATGGCGACGAGATTCTGATTCCCAGCCCCGATTATCCGCTGTGGACGGCGTGCGCAACTCTTGCCGGTGGACATCCCGTGCACTATCTGTGTGATGAGCAGGCCGATTGGTATCCCGATCTGCAGGATATGGAGTCCAAGATCACGAGCGCGACCAAGGCCCTCGTCATCATCAACCCCAACAACCCCACGGGCTCGGTCTATCCGCGCGAGGTGCTCGAGGGCATCGTTGAGATCGCGCGCAGGCACCAGCTCATGATTTTTGCCGACGAGATCTATGACCGCCTGTGCATGGACGGCTACGAGCACGTCTCCATTGCATCGCTCGCCCCCGACCTGCCCTGCATTACGTTTAGCGGCCTGTCCAAGTCGCATATGATCGCGGGCTATCGCATTGGCTGGATGGTGCTTTCGGGCAACCAGCGCTGCATGAGCGACTTCATCATGGGCATCAACATGCTCTCCAACATGCGCCTGTGCTCCAACGTGCCGGCCCAGTCGATCGTCCAGACGGCGCTTGGCGGCCATCAGTCGGTCAACGACTACATCCGCCCCGGCGGTCGTGTCTACGAGCAGCGCAACTTTGTGTATGAGGCGCTCAGCAAGATCGACGGCATCTCGGTGGTCAGGCCGCGTGCGGCGTTTTATATCTTCCCCAAGATGGATGTTAAAAAGTTCAACATCACCGATGACGAGCAGTTTGCCCTCGACCTGCTGCACGAGAAGAAGATCCTCATCACGCGTGGCGGCGGCTTCAACTGGGCTGAGCCCGATCACTTCCGCATCGTGTACCTGCCGCGCATGGAAGTGCTCAAAGAGTCGCTCGAAGACCTCGCCGATTTCTTTGACCATTACCGCCAGTCCTAATTGGTTCCGCCGTTCTACCGAACGGCGGACCGCTTGACGCTACGCGAGCCGCATTCACGCCAATCTGACGTTCAATTTCGAGGGCGCGACCAGAAGGTCAGCGCCCTCTCATTTCACGTCACCTTGGCGCAAATGCGGCTCGCTCGCTGTCGTGTGCTCAGCCTGCGTCGTTACCATGATCCAAAGGGGACGGAGGAAAACAGATCATTTTCCTTGACTCGCGGAACTATATAACGACGCCGTTGCAGTGGTCGATTTCGTGCTGGATGATCTCGGCGGTGTAGCCCGAGAAGTTTTTGATGCGGTGGACGAAGTTCTCGTCCAAATACTCCACCTTAATGCGACGATAGCGGGTGCAGGGACGCTCGCCGATCAGCGAGAGGCATCCTTCGCTGGTCTGATAGGCATTGACCTGCTCAAGAATTTGAGGGTTGTACATCAGGAGCGTCCTGTTGCCGTCCTTTACGCAGATGATGCGTTTGCGCACGCCGATCATGTTGGCGGCGAGCTCCACGCACTCGTGCTCATGCTCGTGGAGCGTATCCAGGAGGTCCTGCCCGATCACGGCATCGTCGGGCCCTGCGTCTTCGGAAGGCAGGCGCAAAAAGAACTCGGATTTCATGATGGGCTTAATCATGGCGGGCTCCTTAAGGTGGACACGTTTGGTTCAGGCCATGATACCGCGACATGTCGCATTAA
Organism: Collinsella sp. Sow4_D11; assembly: GCF_052116465.1. NCBI lineage: Bacteria > Bacillati > Actinomycetota > Coriobacteriia > Coriobacteriales > Coriobacteriaceae > Collinsella > Collinsella sp. Sow4_D11. The sequence continues at coordinate 83,063 of NZ_JBQKLA010000009.1, forward strand.
TGTGTGCACATAGATTCTGCAGCTAGATTGGATGGCGACACCATAAACTAAGGGACGTTTTGCCGAGAGGCATGAATGTTTAAAGCGCAAAGAGTGCGCGACGGGCCCCGCGAATGGGGCGATGATGCCCGAGAGGGCCAAGAAGGAGTCTCATGTCCGAGAACGAAGAGATCATGAACGAGACCGAGAACGAGACCATGGCTGCCGAGGTCGAGGCAGTCGAGACCGTGGAGACCGAAGCTACCGAGGTTGAGGCTGCTGACGAGGTTTCCGCCGAGGAGGAGGCCGAGGTTGTCGAGGCCGCCGTTGATTACGATGACGAAGAGCTGATGGACAAGATGCAGAAGGCCGCCCGCCTGCTGCGTAGCCGTCGCTTTGCTATTTCCAAGGAGGAAGAGGCTAAGGCCGAGCGTATGGCGAACATCGAGCGCGCCATCAAGCTCCTTGACCTCAAGCCCAAGATGGAGCAGAAGGAAATGTCAGACCTGCTGGGCATGCGTCTTCGTGAGCTCGATGGCCTGATGGCCGAGGCCGAGGCTGCCGATCTGGTCGGCCGCATCGACAACGCCGAGGGCGATATGCGCAAGATCGTCGTCTTCGCTGCCGAGGATGCCGCTGAGGGCCTGGTCGAGCTTGCCAACAAGAAGGAGAAGCTCCTGCCCGAGCTTTCTTACGAGGAGGCCACCGAGCTGATGGCCGCGCTCGATAAGGTTATCGCTCCGCTCGTCGCCATGGGTCTGGACGAGGATCGCGGTCCTCGCGGCGGCCGTGACGACCGCGGTGGCCGTGGCGGCGACCGTGGCGGTCGCGGCGGCTTTGGCGACCGCGGTGGCCGTGGCGGCGACCGAGGTGGCCGCGGTGGCCGTGGCGGCTTTGGCGACCGTGGCGGCGATCGTGGCGGTCGCGGCGGCTTTGGCGGCAACCGTGGTGGCTATGGCGACCGCGGTGGCAACCGTGGCGGCTTCGGCGGCAACCGTGGCGGCGACCGCGGCGGTCGAGGCGGCGACCGTGGCGGCCGCAACGGTGGCGGCTTCCGCGGCAACCGCTTTTAGTTACGGCGTTTTACCAAACGCCGTAACGGGCCGACGCTGCAAGCCCGCCAGAGCGGCAATCTGCCTTTCAACTTCGGCGGCATGACCAGAAGGTCAATGCCGCCTCGTTTCAAGGCGCCCTGCTCGCGTGTACGGGTTTTCGCTCATATGACCCAATCCGCTGTCAAGAGCCACAATGGCCCCGCCGACCGCTTGCAATCGGTCGGCGGGGCCTGCCGTTGAACCCGTCCCGGTCCGCCCCCGGCA
>NZ_JBQKLA010000010.1:0-71282 GCF_052116465.1 Collinsella sp. Sow4_D11
GGTGAGCCCGGCGCCGCGAAGCGCCCTGGCCCTCTCCACCATTCTCCTACTGTATGCCATGCGGACTCCGTTCCGGACCTCAACGGTCCAACTTTTTGTCCGCAGTCCCGCGCCTATTCTGGGATGCAGTTTCCGGAACAGGCTCATTTGGGAAACCATATCCCGTTTCGAGCTCAAATTTCGGGTCGTAGTTTCCTAGAGAGGCCCCATCCGGAAAGCCCGTCCCAGAATTCGTCTGGATAGTGGGACACGCTTTCCGGAAGGCTGTTCCACCGTAACTTCGAAGAGTGGCTATGCGCTGCATGGCAGTGGCGCAAATCTGCTACACTAGTACAACATGCCTCCGTAGCTCAGGGGATAGAGCACCGCTCTCCTAAAGCGGGTGTCGACGGTTCGAATCCGCCCGGGGGCACCAGAGCAATATCGAGCCCGGTACCACCACGGTGCCGGGCTCTTCTGGTCTAAGGGCCGGATTCGGGCCGTCGACACCCGCGTCACCGATTTCCCCGCGGGGGGAGTTTTCGAATCCGCCCGGGGGCACCAGAGCAATATCGAGCCCGGTACCACCACGGTACCGGGCTCTTCTGGTTTAAAGGCATACCGTAGTTTTCACTGCTTCGGATAAAGAAAGCGCCCGCTTGCTGGGGGAGCAAGCGGGCGCCTGTGAGCGAATATGTTTGCGGCATCAGCCGCTGTGGGCAATGGTCTCGATGGCTAGTTGGTCGTGCCGGAATCGTCGCCTGAATCGGTGCCAGAGCCAGAAATCGAAACCGTCAGCGTGATCGTGCTGTCGGTGGACTGCTTGCCAGTGGGGGAGACGCCCGTCACGGTGGCGTTTTCGTTACCACTCACGGGGTTGCCGTTCTGATCGCAGAATGCGATGTTGTAGAATCCGGCGTTGTTGAGCGCGGTGACGGCGGAGGAGATACTCTTGCCGTACAGGTTGCCCGGAACGTTTGCCTTGCCGGACTTCTTGGCGATGACGACGGTAATCGTGGCGCCGGGCTTTTGCTTACCGCTGGGGTTCCAGCTAATGACGGTGCCCTCGGTGACGGAATCGTTCTCCTGGTAGGTTACATCGACGCCGAAGCCGGCCATATCGAGGGCGTTGCGTGCCTGAGCCTCGGTCATGTCGGTCAGATCGGGAACGGAGGTGGTGTCGGGTCCACTCGAGACTTTGTACGAAATGGTCGTGCCCTTCTCGACTTCCTTGCCCGCATCGGTGCCCTGTTCAAAGACTTCGCCCTTTTCGGCCTCGTTGGCTTCCTCGGTGGCATTGCCCTTAAGGCCGACGCTTGCCAGCGCCGCCTCTGCCTGGTCCTTGGTCAGACCAACGAGCTGCGGGACATCAACCTTCTCGGAGGGCTTGGGACCCTTGGAGATTACCAGATTCACCTTGGTGCCCTTGGGCTTCTTGGTGTGACCGTTAGGAGTCTGCTCGACAACCTTTCCCTCGTCGACGTCGTCGTTGTAGCTCTGGTCAATGGTTCCGACGTCAAGGCCGGCATCCTTAATCAGTTCGACGGCGGTCTCCTGGTCCTTACCCAACACATCGGGAACCGGGACCTGCTCGCCGCCAAAGAGTCCGGTGGCAAAGGCCACGATGACGCCGATTACGGCTACCGCAGCAACTACGGCGGCGATGATCTTGTTCTTGTTGGATTTGGGCTGCTCGGTGGCGTAAGAGCCGGTTGAACCCGAGACGGAGCTGCGAGCGTTATTTTGTCCGCTTACGCCCGAGACGGGGCGTACCATGGCGCGCGTCTGGTCGGATAGCTCTCGGGTCTTGGTGGCACCCAGGTCGCCAACGGCGCCGATAACGCGCGTAGGCTCCGGCACGTTGACGGCGCGACCAGACAGGTAGCTGTTGAGCACCTGACGCAGCTCGTCGGCCGTCTGGAAACGGTTAGCCGGATCTTTTTCCATGCACTTGAGGATAATGCGCTCAAGATCGGCATCGACACCGGAGTTGATCTGGCTCGGCGGCACGGGCAGCTCGTTGACCTGCTTGAGTGCGACCGAGATGGCATCGTCGCCGTCGAAAGGCACGCGGCCGGTGGCGCACTCGTACATCACGACGCCCAGCGAGTAAATGTCCGAGGTGGGGCCTAGATCCTGCCCGCGGGTCTGCTCGGGACTTACGTAGTGGGCGGTGCCCAAAACGTTGTTGTCCTGCGTAAGGTGGCTGTTCTTGGCGCGCGCGATGCCAAAGTCCATGACCTTGATGTTGCCGTCGGGCAGCACCATGATGTTCTGCGGCTTAATATCGCGGTGGATGATCTCGTGCTTGTGGGCGACCGAAAGTGCGGAGCTGATCTGCGAGCCGATCTGAGCGACCTTTTTGGGGTCAAGGGCGCCGTGGCTCTTGATGCCGCTCTTAAGGTCGGTGCCGCGCAGGTATTCCATGACGATGTAATAGGTGTCGCCGTCCTTGCCCCAATCGTAGACGCCGACGATATAGGGGGAGGAGAGGCCGGCGGCTGCCTGGGCCTCCTGCTTAAAGCGTGCGGCAAAGGTGGCGTCGCCGGCATATTGCGGCAGCATGATTTTGATAGCTACCGTGCGGTCGAGGACCTGGTCCTGTGCACGGTAGACGGTCGCCATGCCGCCCGTTCCTACCTTATCCTTGAGGAGGTATCTTCCCCCGAGGACCCTCTGTTCCATTCCTGCTCCTAACATGACTATTCGCTCAACGATGTGTGTAGTACCAAATTTGAGGCCGCTGGGGCCGTGTGGCGCATTGCCGCTAGCGTTATCGGCCGCGGCACGCCCCATGCTTGCGCATCGATCACGGGCATCACGCTCCCTGGGCGGCAAGTGCCGCGGTCAGGACGATGCCGGCGATCTTTGCCGCCTCGACGTCGTGCTTGTCGTAATCCTCCAAGGCTACCGAGATGGCGACCGTGGGTGAATCGTAAGGCGCAAAACCGACGAACATCGAGTTGACCTTGGTGCCGACGGTCTCGGCAGAGCCGGTCTTGCCGGCAACCTTGACGCCCGGAATCTGGGCATCGGTGCCGGTGCCGGATTGAACAACGTCGAGCATGGCCTGTTTGACCTGTTCGGCCGTGGTGGCGCTGACGGCCTGGCCCAGTGAGCGGGACTGCGTGGTCTTGACCACGGTTCCGTCTGGGGCGAGCACCTGGGCAACGAAGAACGGGTCCATGACGACGCCGCTGTTGGCGATGGCCGCCGCGATAACGGCGTTCTGCATGACGGTGGTCTGCGGACCCGGCGTGTGGTCCATGCCGACGGGCTGGCCGGCGCCGGCCCAGGCGGTTTCCCACTCGGTCATGAGCGAGGGGTCGGCCATGATGGACGCTGTGGTGGTTAGGTCCTGACCGAGCTTTTGGCCATAGCCAAAGGCGTTGGCGAACTGTACGAGTGAGCTGGCGCCGACCTCGTTTGCCACCTGACCAAAGACGACGTTGGACGACACGGCAAAGGCCTGCTGCAGGCTAATCGTGCCGTAGCTCTCATTGGCGGAGTTGGTGACCGGTGCATTGCCGATATCCATGGAACCGGGCGCCTGGTAAGTGCTCGAAAGGCTTGCGGTGCCGGTCTCGAGTGCCGCCGAAAGCGTGACGACCTTAAACGTGGAGCCCGGAGTATAGAGGGCGTCCATGGCGCGGTCGTACATAGAACCATCCTCACCGCCGCCCGATTGCAGCAGGGCGTCGATGTTGGTGTTGTCGTAGGTGGGCGAGCTGGCGCATGCGAGCACCGCGCCAGTGCGCGGGTCCATGACCACAACGGCGCCCTTAAAGCCCTTGAGAGCCTGTTCGGCGGCCGTCTGGATGCGGGAGTCGATGGTAAGTTTGGCGGTGTTGCCCGGCTGGTTTTGGCCCGCGAGCGACGCGATGGCGTTGTTCCAGCTGGAGTAATCCTTGGAACCGGTGAGCGTGTCGTTCATCACGCTCTCGATGCCGGCGGTACCGTACTGCTGGCTCACATAGCCAACCACATGGGCGGCCAGGTTGCCGTTAGGGTAGGAGCGTACGTAGGTGCCGTCCTCCTGTTGCAGCGATTCGGCCAGCGTCACGCCGTCGGACGTGATGATGGAGCCGCGCTGGATGTACTTGGAACGGGCGATGGTGTGATTGTTGGTCGGCATATCCTGGTAATCCTTGGCCTTGATGACCTGGACATAGGTGAGGTTGCCGATGAGGATGGCGAACAGGGCCGTAAAGGCAAACACCGCGCGGGTTAGGCGGTTGGCGAGCGCCACGCGGCCGAGCACGCCAGATTCGGGCGTATCGAGCAGGCGACGACGCATGCGCGAGCCGGTGGAGTGGCTGCCACGGCCGTAGGAAGACGAAGAAGCGAAGCGCGTGCCGGCATGCGCCGCGGCAGAAGCGACCTGGTCGTCAGTGATGGCGGCCATGGTGCCGGTACCGGTGAGCTCGGCTTCGCGACCGGTGGCCTCATCGCCGGCGCGCAGCAAAAGCGCGACAATGATAAAGCTCGCCAGCAGCGAGGAGCCGCCCTGGCTCATAAAGGGCAGGGTGACGCCGGTCAGCGGAATCAGGCGGGTAACGCCGCCAACGATCAAGAAGGCCTGGAAGCTAATGGCGGCCGTGAGGCCCGTGGCGCTAAATGCGGCAAGGTCGGACTTAGCGCGGGCGGCCGTGGTCAGGCCTCGCACGGCAAAGAGCATAAACAGGACGAGTACGGCGCCGCCGCCCAAAAGGCCCATTTCCTCGCCGATGGCCGAGAAAATGAAGTCGGACTCGACGACGGGGATGTTATTGGCCATGCCATTACCGATGCCAACGCCGATAAGACCGCCGTCAGCCAACGAGAAAAGGGATTGCACAATCTGGTAGCCCTGGCCCTGGGCATCCTTAAAGGGGTCGGCCCAGATCTGGAAACGTACCTGGACATGCGACAGGAACCTGTAGGCGCCCACGGCACCCACTGCCAAAAGCGCAAGGCCGATGACGACATACGAGAAACGTCCCGTGGCGACGTAGAGCATCAGCAAGAAGATGGTGTAGAACAGCACAGCGGAGCCCAAGTCGCGCTCGAAGACAACGACCAGAAGGCATACACCCCACACAGCGAACAGCGGTAGCAGCAGGCGCAGGCGCGGGACCTTGAGGCCCAAGATCTTGCGATTGGAGATGGAGAGTAGCTCGCGGTTTTCGGCTAGGTATCCGGCCAAGAACAATACGATAAAAATCTTGGCGAACTCGCCGGGCTGGATGGTGAAGCCGGCGATGCGAATCCACAGCTTGGAGCCCGAAATGGTGGTGCCGATAAAGATGGGCAGCATCAGCAAGATGATGCCGATGATGCCAAAGGTGTACTTGTAGCGCATGACCACATCGAGATTCTTGATCATCGCGAGCGTGCCCACCATCAGTGCCACCGAGACAAACAGAATGACGAGCTGCGAGATGGCGAGGGCGGGTGCCAGACGCGTTACGAACGTGATGCCGATGCCCGAAAGCACAAAGACGATGGGCAGGATGGCCGGATCGGCACCGGGCGCCAGGATGCGCACGGCGATATGCGCCGCGGCGAAGGCGGCAAAAAGACCGATCGGCACGGCGAGCGTTTCAAACGAGATGGAAGCGCCTGCGGTGAGCACGTACATCGCATACAGCAGGATGACGGGGAACGCCGAGGCGATGAGCAAGAGCATTTCGGTGTTGCGGCGACTCATAAGCGGCACTCCCTTTCTAATTCTTATCGGAGGCTTCGGCCTCGGCGGACTGTTCGGCGGTTTTTTCGGAATTCGATTTGGAAGTCGATTCCTGGTCGGTGTTGTCGCGAATCGTTTGCGCGTCGATCACCTGGCGGGTCTGTTCCTCATCGATTTGATGACGGTACTTGGAGATAGTGTCCTGCGCGTCGTCAACACTCGTTTGCGGAATGCCTGCTTTCAGACGATTCTGCGTGTCTTCGGGTAGGTCGGATAGCTTGATGGCGGTCGTGCTCTCGAGCCAGTGCAGCTTAAGGCCGAGCGGCTTGCCGGGAATGCCCCGGTAGACCGCGACGGTGTCCTTGTAGGTGCCCAGGTAATACGAGCCGGTGACGCCCGCGTAGGCCCAGATGGCTGCCGCCAGCACAAAAGCGATGCCCAGGATGGCGGCAATGGTGACGTTGCGGCGGCGAACACGCTTCGCCTCGCGCATGACGCCGTCGTCGACCAGGTCCACAACGACTACCGTCACGTTGTCGTGGCCGCCGGCAGCGAGCGCGGCGTCTACCAGGTTATCGACGCAAATCTGCGCCGTAGACGATTGCGTGGCGATGTTTTCGATTTCGCTATCGGGAATCATGCTCGAAAGGCCGTCCGAGCACAGGATCAGGCGGTCGCCCTCTTCGATGTGCAGGGTAAAGTGGTCGGCATACATGGCGGGGTCCGAACCCAGTGCACGTGTGATAACCGAGCGGTTGGGATGGACGCGCGCCTCGTCGGCCGTAATTTCGCCAGCGTCCACGAGCTCCTCCACATAGGAGTGGTCGCGGGTCACGCGGATGAGCGTGCCCTCGTGGAGCAGGTAGGCGCGCGAGTCGCCCACGTGGGCGATGGCGAGCATGTCGTTTTCGATATAGGCGCAGGTCGCCGTGCAGCCCATACCGGGCTTGCCCAGGCCGTTGAGTGCGGCCTCGATGACGGCGGCGTTGGCAGCTTCGACGGCTGCGGCTAGGCGCGCGGCGTCGGCAGCCTGTGGCGCCGTCTTGGCGATGGTCTCGACCGCGATGGATGAGGCTACCTCGCCGGCGGCGTGACCACCCATGCCGTCGCACACGCAAAAGAGCGGCGACTGTACCAGGTAGGAGTCCTCGTTGTGCGGACGCACGCAGCCAACATCGGAGCGGGCGCCCCACATGAGTTGCGTGGTGGTGCCGGCATCGTAGGTCGAATCGGTCTCGATGCGCTCGTCGGCCAGCGGCTCAAAACTCATGGTCGAACCAGGGTCCTTGAGCTTGGCCTCCACGGCGGCGACATCAATCTCGGCCGTGTCGCCGGGCGAGACGGCGTTGGCCTCGTTGCTCGGGTCGTCGACTTTAGACGTGGCGGGCACTTCGGTTGTGTTGTCGGCAGGCTCTTCGTCTTGCGGGGCGACGGCTGCGGGCTCGGGTGCCGCGAAGTGCGCGGGCGCGGGCGTGCTGTGGGGCTGAGAGGCGTCCTCCGTCGCTGCGACGGGCATCTCTTCGGCCGTAGGCTGCACGGCCTCGGGCGCCGATGCGGCCGCGGGGGAGGATGCCGCCGCGGGTGCCGGTGTAGATGCGGGCTCGGGCGCTGCGGTGGGTGCTGGAACTACGGGAAACACCGGTGCCGTGGGCTCGGGGGCCAAAAACACCGCGGCGCTCTCATCGATTGCCGCGGCGACAGACTCGGCAAAGTGGGCCGGCGCAGGTGTAGTTTCCGGTGCCGAAGGTTGATCGGCAACGGCGTGCGCGCCGATGGGGGCATCGGTGGAATTATCTTCATCCTGGCCATCGGTGGGCATCGGATGGTCTTGCGTTACATGCGAAAGAGGCAGGGAGAACACGGTGTCCTCGGGCTCCACGGGCGCAGGGCCCGCCGGGGCGGCATGAGCCGGCACGGCCGCGGGGGCAGCCAGTGCCTCGGACATGGTTGCGGACTTGTTCTCCTCGTCGATCATCGACGGTTCACCTTCATGACCACGTCGCCAATCTGGACTTCGTCGCCCTCGCGCAGTGTTGCGGGCTCCACCAGCTGGCGGCCGTTAACAAGGGTGCCGTTGAGCGAGTTGAGGTCCTCGATAATAAGTGCCGGGCCCTGCAGCGAAAAACGCGCATGCGAGGCAGAGACAAACGGCTCGTTGATGCAGATGTCAGATGACGGCGAACGACCGACGATGACGGGGCCAAGCATATCCACGTGAATACCGCGGATGCCGCGCGGGCCCTTGTCCACATCGATCGTCCAGATGGCAGAGTCGCGGCGCTGGCCGCGCACGAGCCCCACGCCGGTCTTCATGACGGCGAACAAGAAGATATAAAGCAGGACGACCAGTACGATGCGGCCTGCAAAAAGGACGATATCGATGTTCATAAGCGATTAACCCCTAAATTCAAAGGTGCTCAGGCCAAACGTTAGCAGATCGCCGTTGCGCAGCGGGCAGCGCGTGATGCGGCGGTTGTTGACGAGCGTGCCGTTGGTGGAGTTGAGGTCCTCGATCGACCAGTCAGAGCCGGTAAAGGTGAGCTGGGCATGACGGCGCGACACGTTGGGGTCGCGCAGGGCAATGTCGGATACCGAGCGCTCACGACCGATGGTCACCTGCGCGGAGGTGATGTTGTGGCTCTCGCCGCTCACGACGTCGACGAGTTGGGCGAGCGGACGCTGCGGGGCGCGGGGGCTTGCCATGTTGGAGGCGATGCTGGTCGCAGCGCCAAGGCCCACGGCGGCGCCAGTGGCAGCCGCTCCGCCCATACCGGCAAGTGCGTCGCGCGAGACGGTTTGCGGCACAGGGATGGGGGCTGCGGGATCGGGGACATTGGGTGCAAAGGGGTCAGCCACAGCGAGCGGGTCGGGAGTGGCAGCGCGGGGTGTCGGCTGCTGCTGGGGCATGGCGGTCGGGTGTTGCTGCGGCGATGCAAACTGCTGCTGACCGGCGCGGGGGGCGCTTGCGGCACGGCTTGTGGCCGAGCTGTTCTGTCCCAGGCCATTTTGATAGGCGCGCTCTTCCTCGTACAGACGGCCGAGCGTGGGAGCGTCGACGTTCTCGGCAAAGACCGAGAACTTGCCGGCGCGCAGCTGAGGGTCGATCATAAAGCGAACAAGGGGCTCGCCGACAAAGACGTAGCGGCGTTTTTCGGCCTGCGCCTTCACAAACTCGCGCACCTCGCGCGAAAGCTCGGGATAGAACGGGGCAAGCATGGGATCGTCATCGGTGGCGATCAGGATGGTATAGAGCGCCGGCGCGGTGTTGACGCCGTTGATCACCAGAGTTTGATCCTCCATGTCGCGAGCAGCCTGCTTGGCAAGCTTCTTAAAGGAGAACGGGGCACGGGTGGCACCGAAGATGCCGGCCACGTGGTCCTCGAAGATGTTCAGGAAGTTCACGAAAGATCACTCTCCGTATAGGTTCTTTGGTATCCGAGCAAATACAGGCATATCCCAACGATTATAGAGGATAGGATTCCCGCAACCGCCGCCTTGGCGACGACCGTGCCCGCAAGGCTGGCAATTTCCATATGGTGTGCAAGACAAAACGATACGGCCGAGCCGATACCGGCGACGGCAATTGCGACGATGGCGGCGAGGTTTGACCCCTGCTCGGCGCGCTTGGCATGGGCATTGAGCAGCAGCGACGTTGCCGCGGCTGCTGCTGCGATCAGTGCGAAGGCGGCCCAGAGGAACGCGTCGCCCAGCGCTGCGGCGACATTGCCAAGCCCCAGCACGCCTCCCGTAGGGAGGGCAGCTGCGGCCAGGCGGGCAAAAAGCGCGCCTATACCCGTGGCGGCAGCGGCGCTTGCCGGGCCGAGCCAAAACGCCGCGAAGCCCGCGGCGGCCCCGGCGGCAAGGATGGCGTCGCCGGTTAGACAACCTAGCGCAAGCGCGCAGGTGAGTACCGCGCTCGCGGCCGCTTCGGTGCGTCCCCAGGCAATCCACCATCCGGACATGGCGGCGGCAAAAATGACCGCGACCGGCAGCATCGACAAGATGCCCTGCGCCTGCATGGTGGCGTTGGCCATGAGCACCAAAAAGCCCACGGCCGAGATAGCCGAGCCGATCTGCGGTGCCAAGCCTGCCGCCGCGCCAATAGCGATGGCCGCGGCGACCAGCCCGGGAAGCGCCGCGACGCCCGCTGTCTGCATAAGCAAAAAGCTGAAGGTTGCACACGTTAGCGCCGAGAGACCGCGCATGGTGTAATCGCGCGCGCAGCTCCAGCGCGTGCCCGCCCAACCGAGCGCGGGGTCGACTTCGATGGCGTTATCCTCGTAAGGCAGCGACTCCATATCGTCTGCCGCGTGCTCGTCGTCCGAAAGCTCGCTTACCATCTGCTCCAAGCTGCGACGGCCTTCGCGCACGCTCCCCAAGCCGGCAAGGAGTTGGTCGCAGAATGCCTCGATGCTATCGGGGCGGTCTTGCGGCATAGGGGAGAGGGCGCTCATGAGCGCTGCCTCGGCTCCCGGGGGAAAGTGCGGGATCAGCTCGCTGGGGTAGGTGGCGCCGCCGATGATGCGGTCGAGCGAGTCGGCAGGCGTTGCCGCCATAAAGGGGGCGCTGCCGCACAGGCCCTCGTAGATCACGCAGGCAAGGGCAAAGACATCGGCTCGCTCGTCGACCGTGCCGGTCTCGATATCGAGCTGTTCGGGCGGCATGTAGCCGATGGTGCCGCCGCGCGATCCGCCAAAGCCGCCGGCAGATGACAGCCGCGCCATGCCAAAGTCGGTGAGCTTTACATTGCCCGAGTGGTCAATGAGCACATTGGCGGGCTTTATGTCCAGATGAAGCACGCCGTTTGCATGGGCAAAGGTGAGCGCCTGACCCAACGCGTCGGCAATGGTCGCTGCCTCGCCAAAGGTGAGCGAGTGGCCGTCCACGCGATGCAAAAACTCGGCCAGCGACATGCCGTCGACATACTCCATGACCAGGTAGGCATAGGCGGTGTCATGCGTAAAGTCGATAACCTGCACGATATTGGGATGTTGAAGCATGGCGGCGGTATGTGCCTCGCGCAGTACATCCATGATGTCGCTGGCGGGCATGCCGGAGCCGTTGATAAGAGGGATGCGCTTAATGGCCACGCGACGACGCAGGTGCGTGTCGCGGCAAATCTCGATGGAGCCAAAACCGCCGGTCGCAAGCGTCTCGAGCGGCTGGTACCGCTTGAGCAGCTCGCGAGAGCTGGTGCCCTCCAAAGGGACGTCCGGCGAGAACCGGGCGGTATGTTGCGAGAAAAGCGGCATGGCCAACCCTCGTGCGTTTAAAGTTCGTTTGCGAGCGGCGGGCGCGGGGCCGAGCCATTCGCGGTGGCATAGATGCTGCTAGTGTAGCACGCTCTGGTGCATGGGGAGGATAGCGGGATGCGAGGCTGCCTGTCTGACTTGGCCTTAGCGCTTCTTCTTGCCCTTCTTCTGCTTGCACTGCTTGCCCTTGTTGTCCTGGGGCTTGTCTGCCTTGTCTCCCTGCTTGGCCTCGGCTGCAGCCTTCTCGGCCTTCATTTTCTTCTTCTTGGTCTCGATGCGGAGCTTTTTGTTGATGCGCGCCTTAAGGAAGGAGCCAAACTGCTCGGCGTCGCCGCGAACAAAGGTGTCCTTGGGGATCGTCACGCCCTGGTCTGCGAACATGGCAACAAAGATGCGCTCGCCGTCGAGTACGTGGTCGAGCTTCTCAAACGGGAAGAACTGCGACTTGCCGCTCTTGCCCCAAACCATCAAGCCGTCCTCGTTGGCGGCGACGCGGCGATAGCGGCCACCCATGGACTTGTCGGCCTCGACGGCGTCGATAAAGTCGCGGGCGAGCGTGTGGTGCAGGTTTTTGCTCCACCAGGCCAAAAAGGCGCCGAACACGATCAGGACGACGCCAAACTTGATCCAGTTGCCGCCGGCCACCAACATGCCGATGCCGAGCAGCGCGGCAATTGCCGCGGCGACATACAGCGAGCCGCGACGCCTGGGCGAGGCGACCAAGCGGGCGAAGTCGGTGACGAGGTCGTTTTCGTACTGATACTCGTTGAGGTACAGGATGCCGTCGTCGGCTGCTGCCTGTTTCTCGAGCGCGACCTCGACCTGGTCGGCTGCTTCGGAGGGGACGAGGTTGCTCTCTGCGTCTGCCATGCTCTTTGGACTCCTATCGCGGCGGGCTCGCCGTACGGGTTATTATGAGTGCAGTATGCCGTGCGACCGCATGGCCGTCGCGGCAACAAAACTCAGTATACCCGGGGGAGCACCCATGGAATCGTTGTACCGAAAGTATCGCCCGCTCACCTTCGACTCCGTGGTGGGCCAGCAGCATATCGTCTCGACGCTCGAGCACGCCATCACCGAGGGACGCCTGTCCCACGCGTACCTGTTCTGCGGACCGCGCGGCACGGGCAAGACCACCATGGCGCGCATTCTGGCCAAGGCGCTGCTGTGCCGCAATGCCGAGGCGGCGCGCGCCGAGGGCGCAAGCGGCTGCATGCCCGACGGCACTTGCGAAGAGTGCGAGCTCATCGCCGAGGGCAACCACCCCGATGTCTACGAGCTCGATGCCGCAAGCCGTACGGGCGTGGACAATGTGCGCGAGGAGATCATCAACTCCGTTAACTTTGCCCCGGTGCGTGGCAAGTACAAGATCTATATCATCGACGAGGTCCATATGCTCACGACGGCGGCGTTCAACGCGCTGCTCAAGACGCTCGAGGAGCCGCCGGCGCACGTGATCTTTGTGTTGTGCACCACCGATCCGCAAAAGATTCTGGAGACCATCCTCTCGCGCTGCCAGCGCTTCGATTTCCACCGCATCGGCAACGAGGATATCGAACATCGCCTGTCCTACGTGTGCGAGCAGGAGGGCTTCGATTACGACGACGAGGCGCTGGCCATCGTGGCGCGCCATGCCAAGGGCGGCATGCGCGACGCGCTTTCCACGCTGGAGCAGCTGAGCGTTTTTGGCAACGGCGCCGTGCATGCGGACGATGCCCGCTCGCTTTTGGGCGAGGTTTCGGACCAGATCCTGGGCGAGTTTGCCCGCGCCATCGCCGAGCGTGATATTGCTGAACTCTATGGGCTCATTCGCGCACAGGTCGAGGAGGGCAATGACCTGCTTGAGCTGACGCGCGACCTGGTGGCGCACGTGCGCGACGTGTATGTGGCCTGCGTTGCCGGTATCCGTGCCGAGCTGTTTGAGGGCGGGGCCGAGCAGGCCGAGGCGCTTGCTGCCGAGGCCGCTGCCTTTGGCGGGCATCCGGCCGACCGTCTGGCCCGCGTGCTGACAGTGCTCGACGATGCCGCGTTGGAGATGAGGGGTGCGAGCGACGTGCGCCTGGTGCTCGAGATCGCCTGCACGCGCCTGGCACGTCCCGAGGCCGATCTGACCATTGAGGCCCTGGCCGAGCGCGTGGCACGCTTGGAGGCCATGGTCGCCAACGCCGCGGTGCCGGCGAGCGTGGCTGCTGCCGGTGGTGCTGCGCCCGCGGCTGTCGCGGCTGCACCTGTGGCGACACAACAACCGACGCTGATCTCGGGTGCCCGAGCTGCTGCCCCTGTGGCATCCGCCGCTCCCACTGCTACGCCCGCGCGCCAGGGCGGCATGCCTTGGGATCGCGGCGCCGCCGCTCCGGCGACCCAGCCCGCGCCGACCCCCAAGCCCGCTGCGTCTGCGCCTCAGCCTGCCCCGGCTCCGATGCCCCAGCCCACCGCCGCTTCGGCTCCCGTACCTGCCGCTGCGCCGGCGCCTAAGCCCCAGCCCAACACTGCCGCTCAGGTTGCTGCCGCCGGCGCCGCCGAGACCCCTGCGGTAGAGGATGCCGGCGAGCTCCAGCGCAAATGGGTCGAGGTCGTCGAGCGCGTCAAGGCCCAACAACCTTCTTATGCGGCACTCCTGTTGAACGCTCGCGCTACGGCAGACGATGGTTCTAAGCTCACGGTCTCGTTCCCTACGGCATTTGCTATCAAGATGCTCGGGCGTGCTGATACACAGGCGGTGTTTTTGCCGACAGTCAGTGCGGTCTTCGGTCGTCGCACCGTCGACTATGTCCTGGATGGGGGTGTCAGGCCGGCTCCTCAACATGAGGAGCATTCTCCATCTGCACGGGCTGCGGCATCTGCGGACCCGCAACCCGTGTCCTCGGCGGCCCCTGTATCCTCGAGCGCCAGCGCGCCGCAGCAGCAAGCAGCACCGGTAGCGGCACCGATCCCGTCGGTGACTGAACCCGCCGTGCCCAAACCGGCTGCTCCGATCCCCGCGTCCAAGCCCGCTGCCGCGCCTGCACCCAAGTCATCCGACCTGGCCAAGGCCCCCTGGCTGCGTTCCGACAACCCTGCCGGTGCTCCTGCCACGGGCAAGCTCCCGACCGAGCCCGCGCCCCGAGTGCCCGAGTGCGCGTCTGCTCCCAAGATTCAGCCGTCTGTGCAGGCTGCGCCATGGGAATCCGAGCAGGTACCCTACGACGACGCCATGGTCGGCGGCTTCGCCGGCGATGCGAGCGGGGAAGATCTTCCTCCGTTCGACATGCCTGCCGCGGCGCCTGCGCCCAGCCCTGCCGCTTCGGCCGCAGCTCCCGCGGCTGCGACGTCCGCTCCTGCAAGTGACGACGCCCTCGCTGCCCCTTGGGAGTCCAACCCCGGTGCCGGCAGTCCCTTCGGCCACCAGGGTGCAGCCCCGGGCATCCCGCAGACCGAGGACGAGGCCAAAGCCCTCATCCGTAGTGTCTTTGGCCAGTCCACCATCTTCAAGCCGGTGGAGTAACTATGCGGGCGGGTATATACGCCGAGTTGTGAGACCTTGCATAATTCGACCTTGCATAGTCTTGGGCGGCGCGTCACGCTAGAGGACATGTACATCGACTGAGTTAGCGCGACCGCCCCGCTCGTTTGCCCCGCGCCGTGGTACGATTTTTGAGTTTGAAAGTCCCGCCGTGCCCGGCTGCCCTTGCAGCTTGTCGCGCGACCACACGTAAAGGAGCCATCATGGCCGGTATGAACATGCAGCAGATGATGAAGCAGGCCCGCAAGATGCAGGAGCAGCTTGCCGCCGCGCAGGAGAACCTCAAGTCCCAGACCGTCGACGCCTCTGCCGGCGGCGGCATGGTCAAGGTGACTGTCAACGGCGAGATGGAGCTCGTCAACCTCACCATCGACCCCGATGCGCTCGATCCCGAGGACGTCGATATGCTGCAGGACATGATTATGGCTGCCGTCAACGAGGCCGTCCGCGGCGTCAACGAGCTCGCCAACAAGCAGATGGGCGCCATCGCCGGCGGCCTCAACATCCCGGGCATGCCGTTCTAAGACGCGCACATATATGAGTGCCAACCATAGTCTGCAAAAACTGCTCGATGAGCTGGGCCGTCTGCCGGGCATTGGCCCCAAATCGGCCCAGCGCATCGCCTACTACCTGCTCGAGGCCGACGCCGAGGAGGCGCGCCGCCTGGCCGAGGCCATTCTAGAGGTTAAGCAGGAAGTGCATTTTTGCAGCCGCTGCTTTAATTACGCCACCGCTGACGAGTGCTCCATCTGCCAAGACTCGATGCGCGACACCACCCGCATCTGCGTGGTGGGTGAGCCGCGCGATGTCCAGGCGATTGAGCGCACGGGCAGCTACCACGGCCTCTACCACGTGTTGGGCGGCGTGATCAGCCCCATGGACAAGATCGGCCCCGAGCAGCTGCACATCCGCGAGTTGCTGGCGCGCTTGGGCCACGAGGACATCCACGAGGTCATTATCGCCACCAACCCCAACATTGAGGGCGAGACCACGGCGAGCTACCTTGCCCGCACCATCAAGCCTCTGGGCGTCGAGGTGTCGCGTCTGGCGAGCGGCCTGCCCGTGGGCGGCGACCTGGAGTATGCTGACGAGCTTACGCTCGGCCGTGCTATCGAGGCCCGTCGTGCGATCTAGGCGACGTCAGCTCCGCGGCATGTCCCGTCGGCCTGCCGCACGGGGCGCTCATAATTGGGCACGCGTTCATGCATTTGTTGCGCAACAAACCTGCTTTTCATCCGCTTATCGCGTGGATGGGTCCACTCGCACCTCGTATTTGCCCATTCGTTGCACAACCTTTTGGGTTCGCTGATACACTCAAATGTGGATATGAAAGAATGCGCCGCTTTTAAGCGGCGTGTTTTTGTTGGAGGAGAACGCATGCGGCCCGCTAGCACTCAGACAAAGCATGGCGCCGCGGTGCGCATGCGACGCCGGCTGGGCCTGGCGCCTCGGGCGTACGTGCTGCTGTCTTGCTCGCTCGTGCTGGTCATAGCCGGTGTTTCGGCTTATGGCATGACGGTGCCGTCCATGGTACAGGCGTATGCTGCGCGCGAGCTGTATATTGGGCGCAAGGCCAAAAGCGACTTGGGAACGACAACCGGATATGCGTGGGCGAGCGTGTTCGGGCGCACCGTGTTTGGCGTCGATCCCGCGGACGAGGGCGAGCGGGCGTCCAACGAGATCACGCTGGCAAACGGCAAGACTATCGTGCTCACCAACAACAAGGTCATTACGAAGCTTTCCAATAACAGCGTGGCTTCTGTCGTTAACGAGGCGGAGCAGCAGAAGGGGCAGGACGCCCAACAGACAGGCAAGCCCGGCGGTTCGGGTTCGTCTGGCTCCAGCTCCGATTCGTCGGGCGGCGGTTCCGGTTCGGGCTCCGCCTCTGGCGGTGGATCTTCGAGTGGCAGCTCGACGGACGGCGGTGCCGGCGGCGACACGGGCTCGGGTGGTCTCTCGGCTGCCGAGGAGGAGAGTATTCACAGCTGGCTCGTGACCAAATACAACATGCTCGATGGCTATGTCGCCCGCGCCAATAGCGTGGTTTCGACCTATAACGCAACAGGCGATACCGGGCCGTGCGACAGCCTGGCCAACGATATGTTTGTCATCCGTGCCGAGTTTGGCCGGCAAACGTTTTCTCCCAAGTCAAAGTGGTATCAGCAATACGCCAACCTATGGGGCTGCTACACCAATCTGTGCCAATGGGTGGGGCATTACGGCGATGACGACGTCGCGCTCAACAACTTCAATACCAAAGTGGCGGCGATCGCCCTATGACGAATAGCCTTGCTTCTGTGGCAACCCAGTCGCTCAGCCGTGATCCCATGGTGGGCCTGCGCCTGGCGCGCGTTGGAGGGTTTGAGCCCGCCATTGCGCTGGGCCCGGATGAGCTTCCCGACTACCTGCGCCGTTTTACGATGCTGTTTGCCGATGACGCCACCATGCGCCGCGGCGGTATCGGCCGCGTGACGCGTGCCGTCAACGCGCAGGGCGAGGCCGTGGCACTCAAGCAGCTCATCTTACCAACGCGCGACGAATTTGATGACGATGTCGCCCACGAGGCGCTGGTCACCAAGTTCAAGGCGGCGTTTCGCGAGGAATATGAATGCCATCGCGCCCTTTCGGGCCTTAGAGGCTTTCCCCGCCTGTATGGATGGGGCGAGGTTGACGGCGTGCCCGCGATTGTCATGGAGTGGGTCGAGGGCGAGACGCTCGCTCGCCTGCGCTCGCGCCTTGCCGTGGACGATGCCGGGCGTCTGTCGCCGCTCGTGGCGGCGCGCCTGGGTCGCGACCTGTTCGATCTGCTCTGCCGCATGAGCTTGGTAGGCGAGGGGTTCGTCCATCGCGATATCTCGCCCGCTAATATTATGGTGCGCACGGCGCGCCTGCCGCTCGACCGACAGCTTGCCGAAGGCACCTTCGACCTGTGCTTGATCGACTTTGGCTCTTCGCTGGCGCTCGAGCCCGCCTCTGCGGTGGCCGGCACCGGCGGCAAGGCGTCGTTTACCGAGCGCTATGCCACGTTGCGCCGCGCGACGGTGGCCTACGCCCCGCCCGAGATGCTCACCGACGATATCCCCGACCTGCGCATGCTTCGCATGTCGCCGGCAATCGATGTCTATGCAGCGGCGAGTACGGTCTACGAGCTCATCGCCGGTGTCGCGCCGTACGAAGTGGCGCCGGGTGCGTCGGGTACTTCGGGCTCGCGCAAAAAGACGTGCGATATCGCCAGCCCTTATCGCCTCAAGATGGATACGCTGCCCGATTATCCCGTTGGCGCCCACGCGCCCGGCTGCGACTTGACGCAACTGCTGCGACGCGAGCCCGATGTGGCACTTGCCGCGGCCGAACAGGCTCAGCAGCTGGGACTCGATCCAAATTCCGAGGATCTGCGCGATGCGCTGGCGTTTGTCGATGCCCAGTTGTTCGACGTGGTCATGGCCTGCCTGTCCTGCCATCAGGAAGATCGTCCCGAGCCGGCTGCGGTGGAGGCGGCGCTCTCGGCATTTTGCGACCACTATGCGCAAAATGTCGCCCGCTCGCTTCGCGCCGAGCCGCTCTTGCCGTGCCCGATGGAGGTATCGGGGCACACAGCCCGGCGTGCGGCGATGGTTGGGGCGACGGCGGTATGCGGCGTGCTTTGGGCTGTGGTCGTGGTATCAGCTGCGCTGTTGGCGTCGGGCGCCCATGTGACACTCGTCGTGGGACCGCTTATGTGGTCCGGGAAGCTGCCGGCCATTATCGCCGCACTGGCGTTGGCACCGCCGGGCATGGTGGGCATCGCTGCCGGCGCCATGGCACACGATCGTCGCACGGGGTTCCTGCATGGCGTACTGGCGCTTTCTGCCTGCGAGGTTCCGGTGCTGATCGCGGTTGCATGCACCGTGTTTTCCCAGCGCGCCGTAGCGAGCGGCTTCGTTGCCGCCTTAATTGCAACCTATGCGCTCACGTGGTTTTTGCTGGCGATGGGGTTTGCCTTTGAGCTTCCCGTCGTGTCAGCGCGACGTGCGAAAATTTCCATGGCGACGCCGCTTGCCGGCGGAGCCGCGGCTGCTCGCGCCTTTGGCGGGCCGGCCGAAGTATCCGACACTATCTCTGCGACCAAGGAGGGCTAAGCCATGGCTTCTCAAGCTGAGCTCACCCCGTGCGGGGCAATGTTTGACATCTTTAAGCGCGCAGCGCACCTGAGTCATATCGAACTGTGCGGCCTGGTGCTCTCGAGCCGCCCGCTCGTCGACGGCCGTAGTCCGCAGAGCCGTGCTGCCGATCGCTCTTGGGTTTCGCGCTTTATCGTGCGCGCGCCGGTCGGCACGCTGCAGGAACGTTATTTTGCCGATTACGGCACCTCGGCCGCGCGCATTATGTCGCAGCTGGCCCTGCGCCGCCGCAATCCCATGGACGCCGCGGCCGTGACCAACATGGTGTGCGGCCCCGCTGGCGAGCCCATGGTGCGGGCACTCGAGGAATGCCATCAGGACACGAATCTCTATCGCAATGCGCTCGAGCGCCTGTCGCAGGCGGCTGAGCTCATGCCCGCCGAGCGCGCCGAGGCCATCCTGGTGCTGTTTGTCGCCGTGGGCTGCTCGGCAGATGTCCGCTCGTCGGTGACCTATGCCCTCGACTACGCTCATGCGACCTGTGGCGGCGCCACGTCGACGCCGCGCTCGCTGAGCACCTCGACGGTCACGGGCGAGCGCGAGGCGGCGCCTGCGCACCCGTTGGGACTGCTGCGCGTGCAAAACGGCTACGTGGTGAGCGCCCCGCGCTGGATTCAGCCGAGTGAGGAGGGCGTCGAGATCGGCGCGCTGGCGACGGGGGAGGGCGATATCACCGATGTGGGCGATGACGTTTCGGCTCGCCATGCCCACGTGTGGTGCGATGACCAAAATGTCTGGTACGTCGAGGACCTGTCGTCCACCAACGGAACTGTGGTGGTAAACGGCGCGACGAACGTCTGCACCCAGGTCGAGCCCGGCCGCTCCGCTCAGCTCAACCCCGGTGACGAGCTCAGGCTCGGAGAATCCACAGCCTACGCCATCCTCCTCGGCGCCCTCTGACTCATCTCCTAAATAAGTTGCGGTGAAATAGGGACTGTTTAAGGCTACGGCCGGCAAAAACAGTCCCTATTTCACCGCAACTGCCATTTGGTCCCTCGGTGACGGAAGGATTATTTTTGCCCTTGATGGTCGCTCGGGGTAAACCTTTACCGCCCGCCTATATTTGTCGAAATTACACTTGACGGCGGGGTACAATAAACTCGCATGCGGATTTCCGTTGCGGGCGCTTCCCATCACCGGGGCGTGCCCGGGAGCATCCGGCATGCGGCCTTTGCGGCGCTCGATCATGTGCAAGACGGGTAGCTGGGCCTGTGGAGCGCGTGCAGCCTCCTCGCCTCGGCATGCCTTCTCTCCACGCCATGTATCTGCTGCTGAGTCCGCCTGTCAGATGACTGGAAGCAACAGCGAAAATCCCATCACGCCAACATCCCGGTAATCGCCGGGGCCTGTATACCTATATGAGAGGAGAGGGGTATATGGCGCGTAAGTTTAAGTCTATGGACGGCAACGAGGCGGCCGCATATGTTTCGTATGCGTACACCGAGGTAGCGGGAATTTATCCCATTACGCCGTCCAGCCCGATGGCCGACCATGTCGACCAGTGGGCGGCCCAGGGTCGCAAGAACATCTTTGGCACCCCGGTCAAGGTCGTCGAGATGGAGTCCGAGGCGGGTGCAGCCGGTACCGTTCACGGTTCGCTGGGCGCCGGTGCTCTGACCACCACCTACACGGCTTCTCAGGGCCTGCTCCTGATGATCCCGAACATGTACAAGATCGCGGGCGAGCAGCTCCCGGGCGTCTTCCACGTCTCCGCGCGTTGCGTCGCTTCCCACGCCCTGAACATCTTTGGCGATCACTCCGACGTCATGGCCTGCCGCCAGACCGGTTTCGCCATGCTCGCCGAGGGCAACGTCCAGGAGGTCATGGACCTCTCGCCGGTGGCTCACCTTGCCGCCATCGAGGGTAAGACCCCGTTCCTCAACTTCTTCGACGGCTTCCGCACCAGCCACGAGATCCAGAAGGTCGCCATGTGGGACTACAAGGATCTTGCCGAGATGTGCGACATGGACGCCGTCCAGGCTTTCCGCGACCACGCGCTCAACCCTGAGCACCCGCACACCCGCGGCAGCCATGAGAACGGCGACATCTTCTTCCAGAACCGCGAGGCCTGCAACAAGGTCTACGACGAGCTCCCTGCCGTCGTCGAGGGCTACATGAAGAAGATCAACGAGAAGCTCGGCACCGATTACGGCCTGTTCAACTACTACGGCGCTCCCGATGCCGATCGCGTCGTCGTGTGCATGGGCTCCTTCTGCGACGTGCTCGAGGAAGTCATCGACTACCTCAACGCTCACGGTGAGAAGGTCGGCCTGGTCAAGGTTCGCCTGTTCCGTCCGTTCTCCATCAAGCACTTCGTGGACGTTCTCCCCGAGACCGTCCAGAAGATCGCCGTCATGGACCGCACCAAGGAGCCGGGTTCCATCGGCGAGCCGCTCTACCAGGACGTCGTCTCCGCTCTCTACGAGGCCGGCAAGACGGGTATCAAGGTCGTCGGCGGCCGTTACGGCCTGGGCAGCAAGGACACGCCTCCCGCGTCCGCGTTTGCCGTCTTCGAGGAGCTCAAGAAGGACGAGCCCAAGCGCGAGTTCACCATCGGCATTGTCGATGACGTGACCAACCTGAGCCTGCCCGAGGCCGAGGATGCGCCCAACACCGCAGCTCCCGGCACCATCGAGTGCAAGTTCTGGGGTCTGGGTGGCGACGGTACCGTCGGCGCCAACAAGAACTCGATCAAGATCATCGGCGACCACACCGACAAGTACGTTCAGGCCTACTTCCAGTACGACTCCAAGAAGACCGGCGGCGTCACCGTCTCGCACCTGCGCTTTGGTGATTCCCCGATCCGCTCGCCGTACTACGTGACCAAGGCCGACTTTGTCGCTTGCCACAACCCCAGCTACATCGTCAAGGGCTTCAAGATGGTCCGCGACGTCAAGCCGGGCGGCACCTTCCTGGTCAACTGCCAGTGGAGCGATGAGGAGTTCGCCGAGCACATGCCCGCCGTGGCCAAGCGCTACATCGCGAACAACAACGTCAACGTCTACCTGATCGACGCGATCGACCTGGCCGCCAAGGTTGGCATGGGCAAGCGCACCAACACGGTGCTCCAGTCCGCCTTCTTCGCGCTGGCCAAGGTCCTGCCCGCCGAGGACGCCCTGCAGTACATGAAGGACGCGGCTACCAAGTCCTACATGAAGAAGGGCCAGGCCATCGTCGACGCCAACCACAAGGCCATCGATGCCGGCGCTACCGCCTTCCGTAAGTTCGAGGTTCCGGCCGACTGGGCTACCGCCGAGGACGCCGCTCCTGTCGAGCTTTCCGAGGAGACCAAGTCCGCTATCGCCCAGCAGGTCAAGAACCTGCTCGAGCCCATCGATCGCATGGATGGCGACAGCCTGCCCGTTTCTGCCTTTGTCGATTGTGCCGACGGTCAGTTTGAGCTGGGCGCCTCCGCATACGAGAAGCGCGGCGTCGCCGTGGTCGTTCCTCACTGGGACGAGACCAAGTGCATCCAGTGCAACCAGTGCGCCTATGTGTGCCCGCATGCCACCATCCGTCCGTTCGCGATGACCGAGGACGAGGCTGCCGCCGCGCCCGAGGCTACCCGTACGCTCGACGCCATGGGTCCCAAGGCCAAGGGCATGAAGTTCACCATGGCTGTGTCCCCGCTCGACTGCATGGGCTGCACCAACTGCGCCAAGGTCTGCCCCAAGGGCGCCCTCGAGATGGTTCCCACCGAGCAGGAGATGGATCAGCAGCCCGTTTGGGACTACATGGTCAAGAACGTCTCCGAGAAGAAGGAACTCATCGCGGCCAACGTCAAGGGCAGCCAGTTTAAGCAGCCCTACCTGGAGTTCTCCGGCTCCTGCGCCGGCTGCGCCGAGACCGCTTATGCACGTCTGGTGACCCAGGTCGCCGGCGACCGCATGTTCATCTCCAACGCCACCGGCTGCTCCTCCATTTGGGGCAACCCCGCTGCCACCGCTCCTTACTGCAAGGACAAGGACGGTCACGGCCCGGCGTGGAACAACTCCCTGTTCGAGGACAATGCTGAGCACGGTCTGGGCATGGCCATCGGTTACGAGGCCGTCCAGAATAAGCTGATCGCCGCCACCCAGGAGCTCATCGCCGCTGACGGTCCGTCCGACGAGCTCAAGGCCGCCGGTCAGGCTTGGATCGACTCCGTCAACGACGCCGAGGCCTCCAAGACTGCTGCCGCCGCCTACGTTGCCGAGCTCGAGAAGTGCGGCTGCGACGCTTCCAAGGCGATCCTCGCCGACAAGGCTTACCTCACCAAGAAGTCCTTCTGGATCTTCGGTGGCGACGGTTGGGCCTACGACATCGGCTTCGGTGGCCTGGACCACGTCCTGGCTTCTGGCCACAACGTCAACGTCTTCGTCTTCGACACCGAGGTCTACTCCAACACCGGCGGTCAGGCCTCCAAGGCTTCGAACCTGGGCCAGGTTGCTCAGTTCGCCGCTGCCGGCAAGGTGACCAAGAAGAAGTCTCTGGCCGAGATCGCTATGAGCTATGGTTACGTCTACGTGGCGCAGGTCGCCATGGGCGCCAACCCGGCTCAGACTCTCAAGGCCATCCACGAGGCCGAGGCCTACGACGGCCCGTCCCTCATCATCGGCTACAGCCCCTGCGAGATGCACTCCATCAAGAAGGGCGGCATGCAGAACTGCCAGGCCGAGATGAAGAAGGCTGTCGAGTGCGGTTACTGGAACCTCTTCCGCTTCAACCCCGAGGCTGCTGCCGGCAAGAAGTTCTCGCTCGATTCCAAGGAGCCCGCGGGCGGCTATCAGGAGTTCCTGATGAACGAGGCCCGTTACGCTTCGCTGACGCGCTCCTTCCCCGAGCGCGCCGAGGAGCTCTTCAAGGAGAACGAGCAGGCCGCTATGGACCGCTACGCTCACCTGCTGAAGCTTAAGACGGTGTACAACGAGGCCTAGGTCTCCCACCGCAGGATCTGAGGGCTAACCTTCGCGGACGTCCTCGGACATGAAAGAACCCCCGCTGCGCACTACGTGCGGCGGGGGTTCTTTCGTCCTGCGGAATGTCCGCGAAGGTTAGCCCTCAGATCCTGCTACGACTACGTCCTCGGATTGTGGGGCTGAATGAAGGACGTGGCTGAGGGGGCCTTTTGCCCCTTTCGCTGTTTCGCGGCTTTGCCGCGAAAGTCGCGCTACTTTGGGGATGGATGGAGGATTTGGCTGTTGCCGCTTCTTATCCCTTTGCTTTTTCGCGGCTTTGCCGCGAAACGCGCAGCACCTTGGGAAATGCATTGATGCGTGGGCGGGGCTGGATTGCGGATTCAAATGGCTAGAGAGATATGGGTGCGAACGAGAAATCGTTATTGGGGTCATCCTTTTCCATAAACTCATCGAGACAAAACGTCATGTAGATTGGAACGTACAGAACCTTGCCCTCTTTGCTGAGATTCTCGTGGCTCAGTACAACGGCCTCGGGAATTTTGTACTCGCCTACACTCATCAGACGATCGAGGGCCGCATGCGCTCGAACTTTCTTGCCCGATTTGACCTCGATTGGGACAACATGCCCGTGGGCGCCTTCGATCACAAAGTCAACTTCACCGACCTCACGCGTTTGGTAGTACCATGCATCCGCCCCGAGGGCAACGAGTTCCTGCGCGACCACGTTCTCATAGAGACCACCAAGGTTGGGAGTTTTCATATCAAGATAGACAGCGCGTGCAGTGCTACCGGGGTATCGCGATGCGAGCATGCCTGTATCAGACTCGTATAGTTTGAAGGCTGTCGTTTTCTCCGTCCTCTTGAGAGGACTCCGTGGCTCCGTCACCCTGGCGACCATCAATCCAACACCTGCGTTAACAAGCCACAGGAAATCCTGCTCATATTTTTTAAGGCGAGCTCCCTCACCCAGAGACGAAACAACAAAGCGATGAGACTCCGCCTCAAGCTGAACGGGAATTTGCTCAAAAATCGACCGAACGTTAAACGCTCGAGTCGATGCATATTTTGAGATATCGCTTTTGTACTGATCGACCAACTGAGTTTGAAGCTCACGTGTGCTCACGAGCGAATAACCCGAATCAATATAATTCTGAACGACCTCCGGCATGCCGCCGCAAACGATATAAGCTCTATAGTTCTTGAGCATCGCCTCATGAATATAGTTTTCGACAGGATGTTTCTCGACAAGGCAGCTGCGAATGCCTGCAAGCACATTCTCGCTAACGCTGTTTGCCCAACAAAACTCTTCAAAATCCATCGGGCGCATAACAATGTGCTCTACATACCCCACCGGAAAAGAAGAGATCCCCTTAAACTCAGTCCCAAGCATAGACCCCGAGAAGACATAGCTAAAGCGCCCATCCTCGACCAACGCCTTCATGAGTGTAACGATCTGCGGATACTCCTGAATCTCATCGACAAAGACAAGCGTATCGCCCTCAACAAGCGGCGCATCCGCAAGAAGGGCTACGCGGTTGATAAAGTCAACGGAGTTCTTTGCGCCAACAAGTGCATTCCTTGCTTCGATATCGAGTAGTAAATTGACCTCAAAATACGAAGCGTAGTTGCTTTTTCCAAACGCGCGAATCGCATAGCTCTTGCCGATCTGACGCGCACCAGTAACAAGTAATGCCTTATTGGAGTTATTCTTCCAGCTCAAAAGCCTATCAGTGACCTTACGGCGTAGCATTAAACCCCCAAATGACAAAAATTGACAGATAGAATCGCCTAAAATCATACAAAAATTGGCAGATAATAACGTCGTAAATATACAAAAATTGGAAGATTGCAAAGGTCCGATAAGGTCTCAAAGCCACTGAAACAGCGCTCTACTTTGCGAAGGGGCTGGGGACGCTGTTGCGTGCGTCTCCAGCCCTCTGATTCTTACTTTGGGTCCCGTGGTGGGACTATGTTGGTGCTACCTGGCTGTTTTTACCTTGTCTCGCCGCTCTCTGTGCGTAGGCGGTAGCCGTGGACGAGGTCGCTAATAGCCGGCCAGGGAATCTGGCGGTCGACCCAAAATTGGAGCTGGACCAGATAGCGCTCAGTGGCACGGGTGAGGGCCGCGAACTGTTCGTGAGTCTCTACCTGGGCGTAGAGGTCGCGGCTGTGGGCGAGGATTGCCGTAGTGTCATCCATTTTGCCGGTGACGTCAAAGGCGCCCGAGAACCAGTCGCACAGGCGCGCGGCGCTGTTGTTGATCGTTGCGAGGCCGGCGGTGCCGTCGTTGGCGTTTTCGTTGGCCTGGGCTCGCAGGAGGGAGAGAGCGTCGGCGGCGTTCATACAGTAGCCGACGGTGAAGTTCCAGACGGCGAATTCGCGGCCGGTGTCGAGCTTGCGGCGGCGCATGTAGTCGATGTCACGGGGTTCTTCGAGCATCATTTGGTCAGCGAGGGCCTCAAGTGCAGTGGTGTACTCGGCAAGGTCGAGTGCGAGCAGGGTGTTGATATCCATCATCTTTAGGCCTCCGTTTCGATCTCGACGATTTCGTTTTTAATGTACATGCCCTGGTTGTCCCAGACATTGCGGCAGGCGGCGGCAAAGCGCTCGCGGTCGGCTTTGCAGATGCGGGCGAACATGTTGCAGGTGCCAAAGGGCTCGCACACGTCAAAGAAGATGCAAATTGACGACCAGCCGCCATACCAGCTCACGGCGCCCGCTGGCTCGTGAAAGACGGGGTTCTCGATGTGCTCGTAATTGGCGATGGGGCCCGATACGGGATAGGTTACCTCGGCATCGCAGATCTTGGCCGAAAAGATACGTGACTCGACCGGACAGGACGATTCGAACAGCTTGCACGCCTCGGGAGCCTTGTCCCAGAGCATGTCGGCGAGAAACGTCTCGCCATTCAGGGTGATCTTGAGCATTTTTGTCATAGTAAGGACCTCCTCAATCCGTCGCTCAAGGGGTTCGCTGGCGGATAAGGAGAAGACAGCAGCGGGGTCGCCGAACCCAAACTTCACGACAGATCTCTGTCGCCCCAGCCCGCGCTGTTCTTCGCTAAAGTACCATGCCGTAATTGCGCGCGCAATATCAGTTTTTGAATTTCTGGAAGCGGCAATCGACGAGACGGCTCGCCGGCTGCCGGCCGACGCGCGGTAAAGGTGCTCGTCTATTCCCTAAGTTGGATGAAAAACGCTATGTTATTGCAGGGCTGCATACTCGTCTTATAAATGTATAGAATCTCGTATAGTGCGAGTAAGATATTGCGCTGTCTGTTTTGTGTTTAGCAAAGATATAGTTTGCATAATCTGGTCTAATCCCTGCTATATCAAAATAAAGTCGCACGTAAATAGCTTAGATATGCTTGAGCTGGGCATCTTTACGCTGAACGGGTAAAAACGACCGTTCACCGTTCAACTGTTTTCAAAATGAATAAAATGAGCGATAAAGAGAATATAAACCTTAATAAACTCGCGTATTGCACGGACGTGGGTTATTAATGGGATGTAGGCCTTTTACAGAAAGGATTCCAGCAATGTCTAAGCCTCTTGGCAAGCCCGATCGTATTGTCGTCGCCCTTGGCGGCAACGCCCTCGGCAACAACCCCGTCGAGCAGATCGAGGCCGTGAGCAACACCGCCCACGCACTCCTTGGTCTCATCGAGCAGGGTAACGAGATCATCATCACCCACGGCAACGGCCCGCAGGTCGGCATGATCCAGAATGCCTTCGCCGCCGCCCACGACGCCATCGGCACCCCCGAGATGCCGCTGCCCGAGTGCGGCGCCATGTCCCAGGGCTACATTGGTTATCACCTGCAGCAGGGCATCGGCCGCGAGATGCACAAGCGCTATAAGCGTTGGCACGCCGCCACCGTCGTCACCCAGATCGAGTGCGATCCCGACGATCCCGCGTTCAAGAACCCGACCAAGCCGATCGGCCCCTTCTACACCGAGGAGCAGGCCAAGGAGTTCATGGCCGAGGATCCCTCCAAGGTCTTCGTCGAGGATTCCGGCCGCGGCTGGCGCCGCGTCGTCGCCTCCCCCGATCCCAAGAAGATCGTCGAGGCCGACTCCATCCTCAACCTGCTCGACAACGAGTTCATCGTCATCGCCTGCGGTGGCGGCGGCATTCCCGTCGTCCGCGACTACGAGAACAAGGGTTGCTACAAGGGCGTTCCCGCCGTCATCGACAAGGACCTGGGCGGCGAGCTGCTGGCCGAGGACTGCGACGCCGACGTTCTGTTCCTGCTGACTGCCGTTGAGCATGTCGCCATCAACTTTGGCAAGCCCAACCAGGAGGAGCTCGAGGACCTCACCGCCGACGAGGCCGAGCGCCTGGCCGACGAGGGCCAGTTCGGTAAGGGTTCCATGGAGCCCAAGGTCCGTGCTGCCATCAAGTTCGCCCGTTCCCGCAAGGGCCGCACCTGCATTATCGGCGCCCTGGACAAGGCCGCCGAGACCATGGCCGGCCTCTCCGGTACCCGCATCCACGAGTAGTCTCTACTCTGTTGCCTCTCTTGTGGGCGCCAGGCAAAGCGCCCACAAACTAGCCTCTCTTCATGAGCCCCGCAGTCCGCTCCGACTGCGGGGCTTTTGCTATTGAGGTGACTGTTCATGAGAAGCGCTGAAGACCGCGGAAACCCGGCACTTGGGGACGTTCCTTTTCTGCCGGCATCTTGGGACAGTCCTTTTCGGCAGCGCGAGCGGTCGTCTGCAAAGACCGTCCCCAGTGGCTAGTCATTTAATGGCTGGTCATTTAAGTCTGTCCCCAATGACTAGTAGTAGGCCCACATGGCTTCGATTTCGTTGAGGGCTTCTACGACCCCCCAACGGCGGGCGCTACGGCTGGGCGAATTGGGATCGTAGACACCGATTTGGTCGGCGTCGTCAATGCCGTAGAGGACGATGTAATGACCCACGTTGGTAAACGTGCCGGGACGCACGACGGCGATTACGGGGGCACCCGAGCGCAAGGCCTGGGCCATCGAGTCTCGGTTGTTGTAGAGCTGCGTCCCGTTAAGCCCCAGCTGCGCGGCGCCGCTCGTCATAAACGACCACTCGGTGGCACCGGTGGGGGCATAGTTGCCCGCCTCGGAAAGGGCGCACATATCGACCGGTGTCATATCGGTGCGCCCCGTTTTAAAGATGTAGATCATGGTGAGGCAGGTGGGTCCGCAGCCGTTTTGGCGGATAGTTCCGCCGGCGTAGGGCAGCTCCGACCATGCGGGGTCGATCTGGTAGATATGCGGAATGGTGCCGGCACTCCACTGCGAACGTGGGGTCGAAAAAGCAAACGAGTAGCCGGGTGCGACTGGGGCTTTGAGGAGCTTTTCCTCGGCGGTGGGCTCTAGGCCGGCAGAGCCATGCGAGGCACACGACCCCAGATACACAAATGCCAGACATGCCATGATGGAGCACAGGGCAAGACAGAGACGATGAATCTGCGGATTGGCGGCCCGGCCGCGTCCCAGCGGCCGTGGCTGCTTTGCGCCGCGTCCGCCGCGGGGCTTCGAAAAGAAACGGCTGATGTGGTTGTCAGACTTTCGCCGATCGATTTTCTGCCGCCGAGGCACTTCGGCCCGGCGTTGACGGGTACCCGAGCATGGGCGACCCGCCTGACGCGTGCTGGTATTCTGCGGCATAGACGACGAGGGGCGATCCTGCGGACGCTGCGGCCCGTCGTTGTCAAAAACACTCCTGGATGCTGGCGTGGTACGCCCGGCAAGGCGAACGTTTCGCTGTCGTTCGCCGCCGTTGTATTCGTATGCCATTTGCACCGCCTCGTCTCATGTATAACCCGTCCATCCTACAAAAAAGACGTGCAGCAAATGAGGACATACACCAAAACCTCGGTAAGCGGCATGGACGGGAGCGAGCCTAGCGTCATAAAGCGACGCCCTCCGCGAGCGATTGAGTCGCGTCATCAAAACGGACGCCCGCACCGAGTGGCGCCCCTCGCCGTTCGTCCCAAAAACGGCGCCGCTCGTTTTGCAGTTCTGCCTTCGGTCGAGCTACGAGTGGCGTTGCTGTGCCAAGGCCGTATCTTAAAGCCATGAAATAAAAAGTGCGCGGCAAAACAGGCCGTGCAAGGGGTGACGCCAAGGGGCGTCAGAAAGGAAAGGAGGGGAACAATGGCGGACAAGAACGCAGAAGTTGCAGTCGAGGATACCGGTGGCATGAAGAAAACGCTTTCGCTCTGGAACTTCTTCACCATCGGTTTCGGTGCCATCATCGGTACCGGTTGGGTTCTGCAGGTCGGCGACTGGATGGTCGTGGGCGGCGGTCCCGTTCCCGCTATGATCGCATTCCTCTTGGGTGCAATCTTCCTCGTGCCCGTCGGAGCTGTTTTCGGTGAGCTTACGGCTGCTATCCCCATCTCGGGCGGCATCGTCGAGTATGTCGATCGTAGCTTTGGCCGTACGCTGAGCTACATCACCGGTTGGCTCCTGGCCCTGGGCAACGGCATCCTGTGCCCGTGGGAGGCCATTGCCATTTCGACTCTCGTGTCCGAGATGTTCGGTAGCCTGCCCGGTCTTGAGTGGCTGCGCGCCGTCAAGCTCTACACCATCCTGGGCGCCGACGTTTACCTGTTCCCGACGCTGATCGCGCTTGGCTTTGCAGTCTACGTCATCTTCCTCAATTTCCGCGGTGCCAGCTCGGCCGCCAAGCTCCAAGCCTTCCTGACCAAGGCCCTGCTCTGCGGCATGCTACTCGCCATGGGCGTCTCGCTGTTCACCGGCTCGCCGAACAACGCCATGCCTGTGTTCTCCCAGGTCGCCGGTGCTGGCGGCGGTAAGGCCGCCACCGAGGGCACCAGCCTGTTCGCCGGTATCGTGTCGGTCCTGGTTCTGACCCCGTTCTTCTACGCCGGTTTCGACACCATTCCTCAGCAGGCTGAGGAAGCAGCCGAGGGCCTTAACTGGAACAAGTTCGGCAAGATCATCTCCCTGGCCCTGCTGGCCGCCGGCGGCTTCTACATGGTCTGCATTTACTCGTTCGGCACTATCCTTGACTGGCATGAGTTTGTTAAGAGCCCGGTTCCCGCGCTTGCCTGTCTTAAGGGCATCAACATGCTCCTGTACCTGGCCATGCTCGTCATCGCCACGCTTGGACCCATGGGCCCGATGAACTCCTTCTACGGCGCCACGAGCCGCATTATGCTCGCCATGGGCCGCAAGGGCCAGCTGCCCGAGAAGTTTGCCGAGGTCGATCCCAATTCCGGCGCTCCCAAGCTCGCCTGCGTCGTTCTGGCCATCATCACCGTCGTCGGTCCGTTCCTGGGCAAGAACATGCTCATCCCTCTGACCAATGTGTCGGCGCTCGCCTTCATCTTCTCTTGCGGCATGGTCGCTCTTGCCTGCCTGCGCATGCGCTTCACCGAGCCCGACCTACCTCGTCCCTACGAGGTGCCCGGCGGCAAGTTTGGCATCAGCCTCGCCATCGCTGCCTGCGCCATCATCATCGGCCTGCTCGTGATTCCGTTCTCTCCCGCCTCCCTCAACATGGTGGAGTGGAGCATCGTGATCGGCTGGTTGGCTATTGGCCTGGCTCTCATGGCTTTCACCAATTCCCGTAAAAAGTAACGCCGAGCCGGGGCGGATTGGGTGCGCGGTGCCCTCTCTCCCGCGTACCGAACCCGGCGTCACTTGGGTAGCTTTGTGAGGCCTTAACCCAACACGGCCTCACCCACTATATGGATCCATAAGGAGGAACCATGTCCACTAAGTATGCAATCGTTGGCGGCAAGCTCATCGACGGTACCGGTGCCGAGCCGGTCGAGAACTCCCTCGTTCTCGTCGACGATAACGGCAAGATCGAGTACGCCGGTGTTATGCAGGACCTTCCCGAGGGCGTTGAGGTTATCGACGCCGCCGGCAAGACTGTCCTTCCCGGCCTGATCGACACCCACCTGCACTTCTCGGGCAACCTGACCGACGATGACACCGATTGGGTCATGCAGCCGCTCCTCGAGAAGCAGGCCGTCGCCGTCAAGCAGGCCTACGACTGCCTCACCCACGGCCTCACCACCGTCTGCGAGATCGGCCGCTTTGGTATCCAGATTCGCGACTGCATCGACAAGGGCGTCTTTAAGGGTCCGCGCGTTCTGGCCACCGGCCTCGGCTTCTGCCGTGTTGCCGGTCACGGTGACTCCCACCACTGCACCCAGGAGCTCAACAAGGAATCCCATCCCTGGGGCGACCAGGTCGACGGTCCTTGGGATCTGCGCAAGGCCGTCCGTCGTCGCCTGCGCGAGAACCCCGATGCCATCAAGATCTGGGCTACCGGTGGCGGCATCTGGCGCTGGGACTCCGGTCGCGACCAGCACTATTGCTCCGAGGAGATCCAGGCCGTGGTCGAAGAGGCCAAGATGGTCGGTATCCCCGTGTGGAGCCACTGCTACAACAACCACGCCGCTGCCTACGATTCCGTTCGCTTTGGCTGCGAGCAGCTGATTCACGGCTTCGATATCGATGAGTGCACCATGGACCTCATGGCCGAGCAGGGCACCTTCTTCACCCCGACGATCGCCTTCCTGCCCACCTGGTACGCCACCTATCCTCCCGTCTATGTCCCCGAGCTGCACGACAAGTACGAGGGTACCCTGGTCGAGAAGGAGCTGCAGCGCAACTATGACTGCCTGCGCGAGGCCAAGAAGCGCGGCGTCGTCATGACGATCGGCTCTGACTCCTTCTCCTTCGTCACCCCGTACGGCACCTGCTCCATCGAGGAGATGTACGAGTTCGTCGACAAGATCGGCTTCACCCCGGTCGAGACCATCACCTGCGCCACCCTCAACGGTGCCAAGATGTGCCACATCGAGGACGAGACCGGTTCCATCGAGGCCGGCAAGTGCGCCGACCTGCTGGTCGTCAACGGTGACGTCGCCGCCGACATCCACGTGCTCAACACCGACAACATGGACGTCATCATGAAGGACGGCTGGATTGTCGAGGCCGGCACCTTCGGCGAGCCAAACAAGTACAGCGCCTAGAGTTCATCATCGAGCTAAGAGAAAGGGGCTCTGTGAGCCCCTTTCTAAAGATGCGATATGCAATGTACCTGGCGATTACAAAACGAGCATTAGAACGGTGACAAACGAAACGGTAATCACGGTAAGCAAGGCCATGTATTTGGCGGCCGTCTTGATGTAAGTTGCGTAGCTTACCTGAGCAAGCTCGAGACCGGCCATGATGGATCCACAAGTGGGAGTAATCATGGCTACGACACCATGTGTGGCGAGGTAGATTGCGATCATGGCTTCGGGGGCAAAGCCCAGCGATGCCGCCAACGGTCCCATGATGGGCATGGAAACGGTTGCCATGCCGGTGCTCGAGGGGATCAAGAAGGATAACGCAAAGTACAGGGCGTACGAGAGCGGCGCGAACACTGCGGCGGATACGCCGGCGAGCGCGTTGGCGGCGTTGGTGAGGATCCACACGTCGAGTCCGGTGATGGACATGAGTACGGAGACGCCGCGGGCAACGGCGACGACGAGCGCGACGGAAACCAGGTCGGCACAGCCATGAAGGATAGTATCGACGAGCTCTTTCTCCTGCATGCCGGCAACCTTGCCGATGATGATCGTCATCGTGAAGAACCAGATGCCGCATTCGGTAAAGTACCACTGGCCAAGCGGTAGGCCGGTCAAAAGCGCGCTCCATGCGGTGCTGAGGTCATCGCCTGTGGCGCCGATATCAAATAGGCCAACTCCGAACGTCTGCCACGGAATAAAGCCGATAATCATGACGACAAACGTGAGGGCGAAGAGAACAAGAACGCGCTTTTGAATCTTGGAAAGCTCGACGTGCGTGTCCTCGGCGGAATCGCCGTCCTTATCGCCGTAGAGGCGTTCTGCGGTCTTCCATTCCTCGGGGGTGAGCGATGAGGCGGCGCGGTCGGCGCGAACGCGCTTGGCATACCGCATGACAAAAATGATGCCCGAAATCTCGGCAATGGCGAACATTGCCAGGCCGATACCGATCATGAGTCCCTGGTCATAGGGGATGCCGGCCGCCTTGAGAGCATCGAGTGCGAGTCCGGTCGAAAACGGGTTGACCGTCGACCCCAAAACGCCAAGGCCGCAGCCCATCAGGACGACCATGCATCCTACGAGCGGATCCCAGCCCATGGCAAACGTGACCGATGCCAGGAGCAGGTAGAAGGGGACGGATTCCTCGAGCATGCCGTATGTGGATCCGCAGATGCCAAAAGCGAGCATGAGAACGGGGACGAGCAACAGGTCGTTGCTGCCCAGCCTGCGGACGAGCACGGCGATGCCGGTGTCGAGTGCGCCCGTTTTTTGGACGACGCCCAAAAAGCCGCCGAGCACAAGAATGAACACGCAGACCTGCATGGCGCTCTCGAAGCCCAAGAAGGGGGAGGCCATAAAGTTGCCAAGAGTTGCAGCCTGCACATCGGGACTAAATGACGAAACGACCCACGAGGCGATGGCCACGAGCAGCAGGCAGCCAAAGAGGATGGTAAAAGATGATGGCATCTGGCGTGGCTTGCGCTCTTTGCCAGATGCGGCAGCCTTATCGAACATACCGAGCTCCTTCACGACGAAACACGTCCCCGCGAGGGGGATGCGCCTCTAAATTTAGTGGTGAGGTCTTGACTCTGTTGTCGACTTGAAGGCTGCACCCTTCATGTCGGGGAAGCGATGCGTTTAATAATACGTGCATCACATATCAATGGTATCATCTGGGGAGTATGTGAGAACGTCTTTGGCGGCATGTATTCCGCAAACGAGCCGACCTATCGGTAAACGTACAATGCGATATACGTTATTGCATATATATGCAGGTACTTTAAAGGACTATCCCCTAAAGATCCCTTTGCTGTTGGTCTTGTGGCCCCTGCTATTTAGGTTTGTGGTGACTGTATGTCGCTTTAGCGATAGGGGGGAGCAATAAAACGGGATGAAGGTCAGACCTTCATCTCGTTGGGCCACATGTTTTGGAAACCGTTTGGACTCCTACAGCACGTTTGCGACGGGAACGTCGTTAACCAGCTTGAAAAGCTGGTCCTTTTCACCCTTTAGGAAATGACCGATGTTGTTGCACGGGAAGATCATGAGGTCGCGCAACGATGAAGACGAATAGAACGCGGAGTGCGGCGTGATAATCACGTTGTCGCGGCCGACGAGCGGATGATTGGCAAGGTCGGGGGTCTCGTCGTAGAGCACATCGGCGCCAAATGCGCGAATCTGGCCCGAGTCGAGCGCCTCGATAAGAGCGGGCTCGTCCATGCAGAGGCCACGGCCCAGATTGATCACGATCGGCTTTTTCTTCATCTTGGCGAACTTCTCGGCATCAAAGTAATGGTAGTTCGTCTCGTTGAGGTTCATATGATTGATGATGATGTCGGCCTCGGCCAATACCTCATCGATTTCTGCCTGTTCAACACCGTTTTGCTCAAAGAGATCCTGATCGATAAACGGGTCGTTGGACACAATGCGCTTGACGAGGCCCTTGGCTTTGCGGGCGGTGCACTTGCCGATTTTTCCAAAGCCAAAGATGCCGAGCGTTTGGTCTTCTAGGCGAGGGACTTCGGGCGCCGCCGCGTAGTCCCAGCGATGCTCTTGCTCGATCTGCCCGATGTAGAACTTAAAGTTCTTGTTGAGGGCATACATGTAGGCGATGGCGCTTTCGGAAACATCCCAGGTGCAGTACTCGCCGACGGGGCAGACTCCGACGCCGCGCGCGGTAGCCTCGTCCATGTCGACGTTGTCGTAGCCGGTTGCGTTAATGGCGATAACTTTAAGCTTGGGGGCGTGCTCGAACGCTTCCTTGTCTACCTTGATGAACGCAGTGAGCAGGGCGTCGGCGTCGGCAAGGTGCTCATAAAACTCCTCGCGCGCCTCGTCGGTATACGCGTAGACCTCAACATCGATATCCTCACCCAGATGGGATTTGAGGGTCTCAGTCTCGAGGTCGTGCTGGGGCATCATGCTCTCGGCATAATCGCTGATCAGGATCTTCATGGGTGTTTCCTTTCCCCTTTGAGGGGCTTGTGGGTAAAAAGGGGCGCCGCTGCGCCGGAATCCAGCAGAGCGGCGCCCCATGAGAGGCTCGGACAAACTGTCCAGGCGAAACGTTCGGACTACGGACGCTCGATCGGCTGGGTCAGGCAGTGCGGACCGCCACCGGCGTGCAGAATCTGGTCGAGCGGCACGTCGATGACCTCGATGCCCAGGGCGCGCATCTTGTCGTTAATGTGCTTGTTCTTCTCGATGGCGATGACCTTGTTGTTGCCGATGCACTGGACGTTGCAGCCGTGCTTGTACATATCCTCACTGGCGACGGGGATGAGCTCAAAGCCGCGGCGCTTGAGCATCTGCAGGAAGTTATAGGGCAGCTGGTCAATGCAGGCGAGTGCAACTTGGGGGGCGACGATGTTAAAGATCATGTCGAGGTGCAGGTTGTCGGGCGGGCAGGGAACGCCAACGACGGTATAGCCAAACTTCTCGAGCTGATGGCGGAGGCTGGCGACTCCCTGTTCATCGGTACGATCGACCATGCCCCAGGCGAGCGTATGCTCATCGATCATCCAGAAGTCGCCACCCTCCATG
Organism: Collinsella sp. Sow4_D11; assembly: GCF_052116465.1. Taxonomy (NCBI): domain Bacteria; kingdom Bacillati; phylum Actinomycetota; class Coriobacteriia; order Coriobacteriales; family Coriobacteriaceae; genus Collinsella; species Collinsella sp. Sow4_D11. The sequence goes on from NZ_JBQKLA010000010.1 coordinate 36,038, forward strand.
CAGCCTGCGTTAACGCGGGCGACGATGGGGACACCCATCTCCTTGAGCTTTGCCTCATAGGACTGGGCCTCGATCTGGCGGACCGGATGACGGAAGTGGCCCATGACGGCGCCTTCCTTGATCATGCAGCCGTAGTCGCGGGCAAAGGTCATGACCTCGTACTTGGGGTTAGCTTCGACCTCGACGACCTCGATGCCGTTATCCTTGTAGGCGTCAACGAGCATCTGCCATTCCTTGACCATGATGTCGTTTTGCTCGGTGTCGCCCTTCTTCATCCACTCGGAAGTGATGACGTTGATGCCGTTGAAGGTGTAGTACTTCGGCGAGCACATCATGACCTTTTTGAGCGGATTGGTGGCGTTGGAGACGTAGATTTTCTCTTCAGACATGGCAGGTTCCTTTCTGTAAGACCTTACATACCTTAGGTGGAATGCGCGCGGCGGGAAAAACGGAGGGGCTTGCCCGCCGCGCGAGAATCCCCGCGGGGGAGGGCGCCTAGAGCATCACGAGGACGCAGAGGAAGGCGCAGCAGGCGGCGAACAGGATGGCGACGATGGGGGCGATCTTCTTGACCCAGTCGCCGTAGCTCATGTGCGCCGCGGCCGTGCACGTCATGACGACGATGGAGCACGGGGTGATCATCTTGGCCAGGCCGAGCGCCATGAGGTAGATGATGACCATGATGTAGACGTCGACGCCGGCGAAGGTGGACAGCGTGCCCATGATGCCCATGGTGGCGGCGGCCAGACCGGTGGAGCTGGGGATCAGGCAGGCGATGAGGAAGTAGCAGACCAGGGCGACGACGACGAAGGCGAAGGGCGGCAGGGAGGCAAGCGCGTTCTCGCACATGTTGAGGATGGACGGGGTGATCTGGCCGTTGTCCATGACGACTTGGATGCCGCGGGCCAGCGGCACGACGAAGGCGGTGGAGACCAGGCCGGAAGCGCCCTTGAGAATCGTGTCGATGATGGCGTCGGCGTCATAGCGCATAACCACGCCGATAAGGATGACCATGATCAGGGTGATCATCGAGAGTTCGGGGAAGTACCAATTCCCGAAGGCGGTGATGTCGGTGCCCAGGATGTTGCGCAGGACCGGGGTGGCGGCGATCCAGGCGGTAAAGTCCTCGAAGAATGTCCACTCGGGATTGAGAGAGGTCCAGGGAGTCAAGCCGACAATCATAAAAGCGAAGGTGAGTACGAACAGTACGAGCGCGCCCTTCTGACGACCAGTGAGGGTGAGGTCCTCGTCGTCGGCGGCGGGGAACTCCTTGAGGTCCTGCTCGCGGCGGAAGAACTGGACGGACTTCTCGGGATGCGCCTTGATCTTGTCGGCATAGCGGCAGATGAGAAGGATGACAAGGCCGGTGAAGATGATGAACATCGCGATGCGGGGAATCATGCCCTCGCCGGGGGAGATGCCGGCGATGCCCGATGCGATACCCGTGGAGAACGGGTTGATGATCGAGGAGAGGCAGCCGATCTGGGTGCCGAGGACGACAATCATGATCGCGGTGACCGTATCGAGGCCGAGTGCCAGGATGACGGGCACGAACATCAGGAAGTAGACGATGCCTTCCTCATAGGCGCCTTCGAGTGTGCCGAAGAAGGCCATTAGGATAACGAGGATGGCGATGAGCGCATGCATGTTGTTCTGATTGGCTATGGTGATGCGCTTAATGGCCGTCTTGAGGGCGCAAGTGCGATCCATCATCTCGAGCAAGCTGCCGAACAGCATGATGGTGAGGGAGATGGAAATGGCGCCGGAGACTGTGCCGCCACCGAGCATGCCGGTGATGGGTGCCATGAAGATGTCCCAGAGGCCCTGGGGGTTGCTCTCGACCACGTGGTAGGTGCCGGCGATGGCGTCGCCGCCCTCGGAGAGCTCGTAGGCTCCGCCGGGGACGAACCAGGTCAGGAGGGCGATGAAGGCGATGACGGCGAACAGGATCACGTACGTGTTCGGCATCTGGAATTTCTTCTTCGCCGTCTTTTCCTTAATTTCTTCAGCCATGGTGTGTTTCCTTACATGAGGCGCCGCGGCCCGGAGGGGGCGGGTCGCGGCGTGCGGTCGGTCCGTGGCGCGGCTAGACGCGCGGGATATAGAGGTTGCCGAGGGTCGCGGCCATGATGGCCTTGATGGTGTGCATGCGGTTCTCGGCCTCCTCGAAGCAGCGGGAGTGCTCGCTGTAGATCACGTCGTCGGTGCACTCCATCGCCTCGATGCCGTGCTCCTCCTTGATCTTGGCGGCGTACTCGGTCTCGGCGTTGTGGAAGGCCGGGAGGCAGTGCAGGAAGATCCAGTCGGGGTTCTCGATGTGGGAGACGAGCTCGGCGTTGACCTGGAACGGGGACATCAGGCGGACGCGCTCAGCGAACTGGGACTCCTCGCCCATGGCCGCCCAGACGTTGGTATAGACGGCGTCGGCGCCGCGGACGGCGTCCACGGGGTCGTTGGTGACGCGGATGGTGGCGCCGGACTCGGCGGCGAACTCCTGCGCGAGGGCGACGATCTCGGGGTCGGGCTCGAGCTCCTTGGGTGTGGCGTTGACGTAGTTCACGCCCAGAATGGCGGAGGTGATCATGAGAGAGTTCTGGACGTTGTTGCGACCCTGGCCGCAGTAGGCGAGCGTGAGGCCCTCGAGCTCGCCGAAGTGCTCCTTGATGGTCATGAAGTCGGCCAGCATCTGGGTGGGGTGTTCGCGGTCGGTGAGGCCGTTCCACACAGGGACGCCGGAATACTTGGCGAGCTGTTCGACGTGATCCTGCTTGAAGCCGCGGAACTCGATGGCGTCGAACATGGAGCCGAGCACCTTGGCGGTGTCGAGGACTGTCTCCTTCTTGCCCAGCTGGATGTCGCCCTTGCCCAGGTACTCCGGATGGGCGCCCAGGTCGATGCAGGCGGTGGTGAAGGCGGCGCGGGTGCGCGTGGAGGTCTTCTCGAAGAGGAGCGCGACGTTCTTGCCCTCGAGGTAGCGGTGCGGGATGTTGCGCTTCTTGAGGTCCTTGAGGTGCTCGGCGAAGCCGATGAGCCACATCAGCTCGTCCTTGGTGTAGTCCCTCGTGGAGAGCAGGTGGCGACCCTGGAAAACCGATTCAGTCATAGTTTGTCCCCTTTCATCGGTTCTTGCCCTATCCCCGACGGACGCCCGCGCGGGCCCCTCCAGACAGGTCAGGCGTTTCGTTCGCCCCGGTTGGGGCATCGATACCTGTTATCGGGTGCCGGTGCAGCGGCACGTCGAATCCATGACTCAAAGTCTAGGAGCGCCAAGATGTCGCGTCTTTGGTGCCAACTCAAAGTCTTCTAGGGGTCTATTTGTCACTATTTACAAATGAACAGGTTTTAGGAGCGATTGAGGACTTGTATGGCCAATCATTTAGGCATATTCAGAGTCATTTTGTGAGATATAACGATTTGGCTCAGCTTGTTTTATCTGTTGAGGAATGCAAGCGAAAGGAAGACGAGTAACTCGCGATCGCGTGAGTCGCTCATGTCGAGGAGTGTGCGAATACGCCGCAGACGGTATCGGACGGTGTTGGGGTGTTGATGCAGGTGCTTAGCGGTGTCGACGATATCGCCGCTGCAGTGCACAAAGGCGCGTGCCGTCTGGACTAGTTCGGTAGAGTTTTGTGCGTCATATTTTTCGATACGGCTACGGAAGCCCCGTGCGGTGCGCTCGAACATGGGGTTGGTCTGAGCCGCGTACGAGAAGGCGTCCATTGACAGGTCCGACCACTCGAGTCTGCGTGTTCCACGCAGATGGGCTTCGTTGAGCAGGATAGTTGCCTGGCGAATAGAGATATCAGCCTCGCCCAAGGGTACTAGGTCGCCCACGCCATAATAGTTGACGCCAACGCCTCGAATCGCATTCTCCAGGTCATGGAAGATGTCATCATGCTGTTCATCGATAGCGTACGAGACAAAAACCAGTAGTGCGTCGTGGTATCGAAATGCGCAAGCGTTTTGGACCTCTTCGTGCCGCTGACGAAACGAGTTGAGAAAATCGTTAAGTGTATCTTGAATTGCGTACAGTGAGCATCGGTCATCCTTTTCAGCCGAGATGGCGATGCAACGCATCGTCGAGCCGGTAAGACCTGCCAGTTTGTTGATTTCTTGCCGTACTTGAGACTTCGATCTTCCCACCAAGAACTGATCAACGGCATCGCTTTTGTCAGATGCGTCAAGATCGCGTTGAAGGAGATTGAGCGATTCGAAAGCGACGCGTTCGTGGTAAGCACCGGAATAGAGGTACACCGGGACACCCATACGCACACTTGCTCGGGCGACTGCATCGGTGAAGCAAGGCGAGTACACGCGTTTGACCGCAATGGCTGCGACGCGCCGCTCGATCATGGCAATGAGCGACGCGTCGGAGAGGGCGGGGTCATCGTAGCAAAAGCCTAGATTGGTGAGGATGAACTCGCCGGGCATGTACGCGTCGTAGCCGTTGATCGAGGGAGGGCAATCTAGGATGCCGACGTTGTAGACGCGGTGTTCTCCGGCGTCTTTGATAGGCGCGACTAGGTTGATTTGCTCAAATGCCGGTAGGGCCAAAATATCGGCGACTGTAATCATGGGTGTCTCCGTGTGACGTGAGGCTGTTTAATGGATGCGAGGCAAGCGCTGCCTGTTCATTAGATGGTATGACGGGAATTGGGTGCGAGGTGCACATGTTGATATTAAACGATAACCCCTGCTCCATATCGGGGCCGCAGTGGAGAAGGCGTGGGCAGTGGAAAAGACTGGCTGCAGTCTGCATGCCATCGTTTGCCGACGCGGGTTTGGCATGGCCGCGCGGTGGGCATAATGGGTGACATCGAATGAAATCGAAAGGATCATTATGCCTGCGCTTATTACGCATCATCTGTTTGGCGAGGAAAGCATCGATCGTCTGCCGCAGGGCGTCATTACGTCCGACGAGGAACGCATTGCCTTTATCCTGGGCAACCAGGGTCCCGACCCGTTTTTCTTCCACATCCTGACGCCGCGCGTTTCCGACTGCACGCTGCTGGCGCAGGCCATGCATCGCTCGCGCATGTCGCGCCAGTTCTCGTGCCTGCGCGACGGCGTGTCCCATCTGCTCCCGCGCGATGCCAACTTGGGCCGCGCCTTTGCGCTGGGCCTGCTGTCGCACTACGTGCTCGACCGTAATGCCCACCCCTTTGTCTACGAGCAGCAGTTTGGCATTGTCGAGTCCGATCCCGAGCTGGGGGATTCGGGCAGCCAGGTCCATGCGGTGCTCGAAAGTGACCTGGACGTGTTGATGCTGCAGCTCAAGCGCGACGGGGCCACGGTCGAGGACTATCCGCCGGCGGGCGAGATCGTCACCACCGACCGCATCAATCGCGTGGCTGGCGTGCTGATGAGCTATGTTGCCGGGCGTGTGTACGGTATCGATATCCCAGCGGGGGAGTACGGTGCCGCCGTTGCCGACATGCAGCTGCTCTATCGCGCCATTGAACCGGCGGGCTCGGCCAAGACGCGTGCAATTGCCCTGGTCGAGGGTCTAGTACACGACTACTCCCTGCTCGATGGCCTTGCTCACCGCGTGACGACCGAGCCGCCCGAGCGCACCGGCAATCTGGGCCATCTGACGTGGAAGAATCCCTTTACCGATGAGGTCTCGAACGAGAGTTTCCCCGAGGTCTTTGACCGCGCGCTGGTCGATTACGAGTGCACGGTCACCCGCTTTATCGAGACCGGCGATATGGAGGCCGTGACCGGCCATATCAACTACAGCGGTCGCGTGCTCGGCGCTGATGAAGAGTTCGACCGCGAGGAGTAGGGCTCGTGCGTGCCCCTTTGCCGAATCCTTACCGGTGCCTCTGTGCAATTGGGGTACGATAAATGGACTGCATATCGGGCGAATACGAAGGGTCCCTGTCCATGAAATACACCAAGCTCGAGCGTAACTGGGTTATGTACGATGTGGGCAATTCGGCCCTCGTGTTGCTCAACACCTCGGTGGTGCCCATCTACTTTAACGCCATCAATACCGGTGCCTCCTCGGCCGACCTGGTAGTCGCTTGGGGTAGCGCGCAGACGATTGCCTCGCTGGTCATTGCCATGCTCATGCCCATTCTGGGCGCGCTTGCCGATTACGCCGGCAACAAGATCAAGTTCTTCTTGGGCTTCTTCCTCACGGGCTTGGTGCTTTGCCTGGCGCAGGCTATCCCAATGTCCGCCATGGCATTTTTGACCGTGTACGTGCTGTGCACCATCGGCCTTAACTCTTCTATGACGTTCTATGACGCCATGCTGCCCGACATTACCACCGACGAGCGCATGGACGCCGTGTCCAGCTCGGGCTATGCCTGGGGCTACATCGGTTCCACCGTGCCGTTCATCATCTGTCTGGCGCTTATCATGGGTGGTCCCGCTCTTGGCGTCCCCACCATGCTGGCAACGCGTCTGTCGTTTGTCATCACTGGTGCCTGGTGGCTCATCTTTACCCTGCCGCTCATTCGCACCTATAAGCAAAAGTACGGTCGCGAGCGCGGTCCCGAGGACACCATCGGCCACATCGTGGGCGGCGTGTTCTCCGAGGTCGTACACACCATGCGCGAGATCGCCCACAACAAGACCGTGCTGGTCTACATGATCGCGTTCTTCTTCTACATCGACGGTGTGCACACGGTCATTTCCATGGCAACCAGCTACGGTTCGGCTCTGGGCATCGACTCGACCCAGCTGGTACTGGCCCTGCTCGTTACACAGTTCGTGGCCTTTCCGTCCGCCATCATCTACGGCAAGCTCGCCGGACGCGTGGGCACGCTCAACATGATCCTGGTGGCGGTCGCCGCCTACATGGGCATTGTGCTGTTCGCCGCGTTTTTCCTCAAGACCGCCTTTGAATTCTGGGTGCTTGCCATTATGGTCGGCCTGTTCCAGGGTGGCGTGCAGGCACTCAGCCGTAGCTACTTTGGCCGCATCATCCCCAAGGAAAAGTCCAACGAGTACTACGGCTTCTTTGACATCTTTGGGCGCTATGCAAGCGTTATGGGCACCTTTCTGGTGTCGGTCGTCACCTCGCTGACCGGCAACCCGTCGCTGGGCGTTCTTTCCATTGCTGTGCTGCTGGTCGTTGGCTTTATGCTGCTGGCCCGCCTGTCTCGCATGACTCGAGCGGCAGAGCATGCCGCATAGGAGCGAGCGGCTATTGTGCCTGTCTGCGGTACTCTTTTGGGGTTATCCGCAATAAACATTGCGACTTGCGAGCAATGATTTGCCCAAGTGGGTATGATGGAATCAGCTAGGTCGCGGGGCGTCGCCTGTGTTTGGCGGCGCCTCGTTTTTGTGTTGCAGGGAGGGAAGGCATGAACGCCACGGTTGTGATTCCAACATATTGGGCGGGCGATGATGCCCATGCAAACGCTCCCGGTGTCTATGACCACTCGACGAATCTCAACGCCGCCAATCCCGAGCTCGATCGCTGTCTTGCTTCGCTCGAGCAGGTACGCGATATTCCGCGAATCATCCTTTTGGTGGTCTGTCCCATCTCGGCCACGGCGGATGTGTCGAAGCGCGTACGCGAAATCGTCGACGCGCACCCTACGCTCAAAGTTACCGTAGTCACCAATACCCAGGCATCGCGTATCGCCGACCGCGTAGCGCAGATTGCGCCCAAGGGTTCGGGAGAATGCGTGAGCCTGCGCGGCTATGGCGCCATCCGCAATATGGGACTTGCCTGTGCCGCCGTGCTGGGTCACGATGCCGTCATCTTTTTGGATGACGACGAGACTGTCATCGATGCCGACTTTATGAAACGCGCGACTTACGCGTTGGGGCAGCAGACGCGTCAGGGCCTGCCAATCTTGGTTAAGAGCGGCTACTTTTACGATCGAGACGGATCGCCGCTGGCCCCCACGGACAAGGTGGGCATCTGCCACCGTTGGTGGACCAAGCGTATCGAGTTCAATCGCTGGATGAAAAAGGCGCTCTCGGGTACCCGTATTTCGCGTTCAAACTATGTGTGCGGCGGCCTTATGGCCCTCCATGCCCGCGCCTTTACCCGCGTGGCATTTGACCCGTTTATCACTCGTGGCGAGGACCTGGACTACCTCTTTAATATGCGCATATTTGGCTACGACGTATGGTTTGATAACGAGTGGACCGTGCGCCATCTGCCGCCCGAGTCCGAGAAACGCTCGCCGCGCTTTATGCAGGACGTGTACCGTTGGTACTACGAACGTGCCAAGCTAACGTTTGCCGCGCATCAGAAAGAGCTCATTCCCGTTACAGCCGCGTCTCTCATGCCCTATCCGGGCCCGTGGATTTCGCGCGAGCTTGACGATCGCGTGCGTAAGACTGCCATGGTCCGCAGCATTTTTACCCGCGAGCACGAGGGATACCTACGCATTTGGCGCCACGGTATTGACGAGGCCAGGACCTACGCACGCCAAAACGCCGCAAGCTACCTGCGTTTCCAGAGCTTCTGGCCCAAGATTATGGATGGGCTCTGGCGTGACGCCCAGCTGACCAGCATCCTGGAGGGGACTGAATGATCGACCGCCGCGCCCAGCGCGATAGTTCAATGTCAATCTTTCGCATCATTGCCGTATCCTGCGCCATTTGTGTGCTGGTGTACTTTGTTTTTGCCCTGGCGACTGGAATCGAGCCAATCGCGACCGTGGTCGCCTGTACGCTGCTATGCATCTTCCTGTGTATCTTTATCTTTTTGACGCTCAATCCCGATTCGGTTCGCTCGCAGTACACCGAGGAGACGCTCTCGGTGGCCTCGGCCATGCTCGAGGACATTAAAGGCGGTCTGACGCAGGAGTCAGCACGTCTGGTGTGCCAGCGCATTTTGCCCGAGACACGCGCCATGACAGTTGCCGTTACCGACGAGAGCAACGTACTGGCCTGCGCGGGCGAGTTTGAGGAAAAGCTGCTGCCCAATTCTCCCATTCATACGCTCGCCACGCGCTACGTCATCGAACACGGTATCGTCCAGTCGTTCAACCGCGTGGTGGACGTGGTGGGTTCGGATGGCTCACACAACCAGGTCCCCGCTGGCATCATCGCACCCATCAAGGTGGGCGACCGCACCGTCGGCACGCTCAAGTTTTATTACAAGACCCTGCGTGCCGTCGACCGTACCCAGTATGCGCTCGCCTCGGGTTTTGCCGAAATCCTGTCCACGCAGCTCGCCATTCACGAGCTCGAGGTGCAAAAGGAGCTCACGGCCCGTGCCGAGGTGCGTGCCCTGCAGGCGCAGATTAACCCGCACTTCCTGTTCAACACGCTCAACACCATCGCATCGTTTACGCGTACCGACCCGCTGCGCGCCCGCGAGCTGCTGCGCGAGTTCTCTTCGTTCTATCGCGCAACGCTCGACAATTCGGGCTCCCTCATTCCCGTGTCGCGCGAGGTCGCACAGACCAAGCGCTACCTGACGTTTGAGAAGGCGCGCTTTGGCGAGGATCGCGTGCTGGCGACCTTTGACGTGTCCGAGGACGTCGAGGACACGCTGGTTCCGGCATTTGTGATCCAACCGATTGTCGAGAACGCCGTGCGTCACGGCATGGGTGATGCCAGTGCGCTGAAGATTGACGTGACGGTGCGCAGGGATGGTGACGATGCGATTTTGATTTCGGTGGCCGATGACGGTGTGGGCATGGACGAGGGCATCGCTGCCAGACTGTTTGACGAGCGCTCTGCCCGTCCCGACGCCAGCTCCCCGCAGGGTGGCGGCGCCGGCGTTGCCATGCACAATATTTCGGAGCGCATTCATCGCTTTTATGGGCCGCACTCCTATACGCGCGTCGAATCGGCGCCGGGTAAGGGCGCTAAAGTGCTCCTACATCTCGATTTGTCGGAGAGCATCTTCGACATTCAAGAGTAGAATAATTGGTCACGGGCTTAACGCCGGTTGGCGTATGCCCGACGTAGTTAGTTGACGAAAGGTTTTATCCCCATGCTGCGTGCGATGATTGTGGATGATGAGGCCCCGGCCCGTTCGGAACTTCGCTTCTTGCTCGAGCAGACGGGCAAGATCGGCACGATCACAGAAGCGTCGAGCGTTCGCTCCGCCATCGAGATGCTTATGGAGAGCCGCGTTGATGTCGTGTTCCTCGATATTTCGATGCCTGGCGCTTCGGGTCTGCAACTTGCCGAGGCGCTGCATAAGCTTAAGAATCCGCCGGCGATCGTGTTTGTGACCGCGTACAGCGATCATGCGGTTGAGGCGTTTGATGTGGATGCCGTCGACTATCTGATGAAGCCGGTAGAGGAAGCCCGCCTGGATCGTGCAATCGAGAAGGTCATGCAGCGCACGAAGCCCGTTGCGGACAGCAAGGTGACCATCGAGCGCATCCCGGTGGAGAAGGGCGGCCGCAAGGTGCTCATCCCCGTGGACGACATTCGCTTCATTATGGCCAAGGACGATTACTCCTGTATCTATACCGTCGACGACCGTTTTTTGTCGACGACCTCGCTGGCACAGTTCGAGGCCAAGCTCTGTGATTTTGGCTTCTTCCGCGTTCACCGCCGCTATATCGTTAACTTGGCGTGTGTTACCGACGTCGAGACGGTCCCCTCGGGCGCTATCCAGCTGGGCATTACGGGCGTCGACGAACGCGTACCGGTTTCGCGCCGTCGCGTCGTACCGCTCAAGAAGGCCCTGAGCCTCTAGCACACCGGCCCCGCAGCCCTGTAGACCAAAATCGTCTGCGGAGCCGCGGGGCTTTTTGTATGAATGCACCAAATCGTTTTGCGGAAGGGATCCCATGAACAGTGCAAGCGCCAAGCGTATCGACATCATCTCGGACACCCACGGTTATCTGTCGCCCGCGCTTTTAGATGAGTTGAGCGGCGCGGACCTGATTATCCATGCCGGCGATCTTACGTCGGAGATGGACTACGAACATCTGCGAACCATTGCCCCCGTGCGAGCGGTTCTGGGCAATAACGACTACTACCGTGATTACGGGCCCGACGTGGATCGATTGGCCCTCTTCACCTACGAAGGACTCAAATTCGCCGTAGCCCACTACCGCGAAGACCTCCCGGTGGGATCCGTGGACGTAGCCATCAACGGTCACACTCACGTAACCAAAGAAACTCAAGTAGGCCGCTGCTTGGTCCTCAACCCCGGCAGTGCTAGCTACCCCAGAGGCACCCGAGGCCCCACCATGGCCAGAATGCTCGTCAAGGACGGCAAGGTCTTAAGCGTCAAGTTTATTGACTTAGATTAACCGCAACAAAAACGGGGGATGCACAATACATCCCCCGTTTCCATTTGAGCCAAAGGCCGAGCTTCAACAAGAACAATCAGACCAACCCCGCCGAGGAGCACGCGGGCTAGCCGCGCAGCGGCGCACGCCCGCAAAACTGGTTGAACATAGTGACGACAGGGAGGGTCTCCGGGGCCGGCTGGCGCGGGTTACGTTTGTCGCGAGTTCCGCACGCAAAGGAAAGCACTTAATGTGCTTTCCGTCTTGCGCAGGACTGTAGAGCAGCAAACTTAACCCGCGCCAGCCGGCCCCGGAGACCCTCCCGGAGGGACCCAAAAAATATTTTCAAAAAAGTTGTTGCGCGGCGAACAGACTTCTGTGTATACTAATCCCCGCAGCGCACGCGAGCGGAAACAAACGCGAACGACTGCCTGGGGAGTTAGCTCAGTTTGGTTAGAGCGCCGGCCTGTCACGTCGGAGGTCGCGGGTTCGAGCCCCGTACTTCCCGCCAACGCAATTAAAGCCACGTCTTTGGACGTGGCTTTTTGCGTTTAATAGGACAACCGCTCGGCCGTCCCTTTCATTCAGCTCCTTGCTTCCGAGATGCGGAAAGGAATTAAGTACATCGGTTTAAACAAGGGGGGTTTGTTGCGCAACACTCGTTCAATGAAACAGGGGGTTAGGTTATACTAAATTCCACTGCAGGCCTAGTCTGATGCAATTTGCTTTGGATTCGACCTTCAGCGGACATCTAATTCACTATTTGGTTGTCCCGGCGGTTATTTAGCGTCTCGACGTAAGCTCGGCCCCGGAGCCCGTTCGAGCTGTTCGTATTCCTTGAAAGGGGAAACATGGACATATCGAGGAAGACTGATTATGCCCTCCGCATGCTTGCGATGCTTGCCGAGGAGCCGGAGCGGTTGCTTTCTGTTCGCACTGCTGCCGAAGAGGTTAATGTTCCGTATTCGTTTGCCCGCTCGATCCAACACGGTTTGGTTCAGGCCGGTATTGTGGAGAGCCTGCGTGGCGTCCACGGCGGTATGCGTCTTAAGGTCAACCCGAGCGAGGTCACTATCCGTCAGGTCGTCGAGGCCGTTCAGGGCCCTATGGTTATGAATGATTGCACGGCACTCGATGGCGACTGTGCACGCAGGGGCACGTGCTGCTATCATCCCCTGTGGGCTGGGGCCCAGGCGCTGATGCGTGACTACCTCGATTCCGTTTCGCTTGACGATGTCGTCGCTCGCCGCCAGTTCCCCGCCGTCGATCCCAAGTTCGCCGACCGCGACGCCTTTCCCGAGTATGCCGTTTGCGCGTGTGCTTGCCGGGAGGAGTAGCGCCGCATAAGGAGCATAGCTATGATTCAGGACCCCTTTCGTTCGATGATTCGTTCGGAAGGGGTTCTGCGTTATCGCGACCTTCCGTGGCGCCGCACACGCGACCCGTACATCATCTGGCTTTCCGAGGTCATGCTGCAGCAGACGCAGGTTCCACGCGTAGAGATGCGCATGCCGGCATGGCTCGACCGCTTTCCGACCGTGCATTCTCTCGCCCAGGCCGCTCCTTCTGATGTTTTGGACGCTTGGCAGGGCATGGGCTACAATCGCCGTGCTTTGGCGCTCCATAAGGCCGCGCAGCGACTCGTGGAGGACTGGGATGGGGAGTTTCCGCGTGATACATGCGACCTGGTCGCGCTGCCCGGTATTGGGCCCGCAACGGCGCAGGGCATTCGGTCGTTTGCGTTTGATCTTCCGGGAGTGTACCTGGAGACCAATGTGCGCACGGTCTTTCTGCATCACTTTTTTCCTGACGTTCCGTCTGTTCCCGATCGCGAGTTGGTGCCGTTGATCCAGGCGGCCTGCCCGGCGGCGCCCGGTGCGGCGGCGGATGAGGCCGCTCCCTTTGCCGTGCCGCTCGACGATGCCGATACGCCGCGCGCGTGGTATTACGCGCTGCTGGATTACGGCGCGTATCTCAAAAAGACGCTGCCCAATCCGTCTAGGCGCTCGGCGGGCTACAGCCGCCAGTCCAAGTTTGAGGGCTCGCGTCGGCAAAAGCGTGCCCATATCGTGCGCATGCTGCTTGCAGCTCGCGACGGACAGCCGGCGGGCATAACGCTTGTTGAAGCTGTTGCAGGCGTTAACAAGATGGAGGCCGCAGCGGGTCGCGAACCGGTTGGTTGCGATTTAATTGCGGGCATTCTTGCCGACCTGGAGCGCGAAGGCTTTTGTCGTGCCGAAGGCGAGCGCTGGCTGAGTGTGTGATGACGCGAATTTGTAGAACAGGATAGTAAGGTTTAGATTCTCGGCATGAGGGTATCCTAAAAAATATGCCGCTCAAAGTCTGTGGGCGGCGCGTATTGAAGGGAAGTACACCTATGGATTTTGAGAATTCTCAAACCAAGAAGAACCTCGAGACCGCTTTTGCCGGTGAGTCCCAGGCGCACACCAAGTATCGTTACTATGCATCCAAGGCCAAAAAGGACGGCTACGTTCAGATTTCGAATATCTTTGCCGAGACGGCGGGCAACGAGTCCGAGCATGCCAAGCTGTGGTTTAAGTACCTGCACGACGGTGCTGTTCCGGATACGCTGGACAACCTGCGCGATGCCGCCGCGGGCGAGAACTACGAGTGGACCACGATGTATGACGAGTTCGCCAAGACCGCCGAAGAGGAGGGTTTTGCCGAGATTGCCGCGAAGTTCCGTGGCGTTGGCGCTGTCGAGAAGGCTCACGAGGAGCGCTATAACAAGCTCGTCGAGCGCATTGAATCGGGCGAGGTGTTTGAGCGCGAGGGCGTAAAGGTGTGGAAGTGCCTGAACTGCGGGCACCTGCATGTTGGTGCCAAGGCGCCCGAGGTGTGCCCGGTTTGCAACCATCCCAAGGCGTACTTTGAGGAGCAGGTGGTGAACTACTAGCGCGTGGCGCTGGCTGCGCTCCGGCTTCGGGCCGTCGCGTGCTCGCTACAGAAAAGCTGATAAGAAGTTTGTGTGCCGCCCCTTTTGGGGCGGCACGTTTTGTTTGGGGTCCCTGTCTTCACAATTTCCGTCAAGCTTTTGGTTAGGTTTTGGTCGGATGGCGCAAGGGCGAAAGGGCAAAAGATTGCTGGCGAAAAAAGCTCAAAGAAAGTGCTGGTAGGGGAGTTGTTGAACTTTTCGACAGTTTTCTGACAAAAGAATCTTTGCGGCTATTGCCGCGGATTTAGTTGCCGCGGCCGCGATGGTGCGGGATGCTGGGCGCAAGCATCGAATGCTCCTATTGAGGAGGCCAACATGGATCTGTTTCTTGAGACCCCGCAGCAACAAGCCGAGCGCATGCTGCGCCAACAGCAGCGGCTTATGGAGATGCAAATGCAAGGGGCAGCCGTCCAGCCTCCTGCGCAAAACGCCGCGACCGCGGTATCGTTTGCGGGTGAGGTGGACCCAGGAGCCTATTCCGTACAGCAAGATTCATATGCGCAGGAGCTTGCGTTCGACAAGCGTCGTGCGCGTCGCCGTCGCTGGGTCCAGCGCCTGCGTACGCTGGCGATGATCGTGTTGATCCCGTTGGGACTCGCGGCAATCTTCTTGGCCTCATATGCCCTCACGTGCATTCTCAACGGCGCCTCGCCCAGCGAAGTGCTCCAACATTTAACAGCTCTCGGCCAGCGCCTGGGCGATGTCGTAACAACCATCCGCGCCGGCTGGGAGAGTTAGCGTTTGTCACATTAGGACTTCTAGGGTGCAGGGATTATCGCCACGAGAAGAATTCTTGCATCCTGTGGGTCCTGTCGTGCGACTGAATAGTATTATTGATGATGATTAATAATATGATTTGCTATGCATAAGCAGGATTTAGAGCAGACTCTTTTGGGTATTGACGAAGAGGCGGAGCTGGAAATAGGTCCAAGAGACGATAGACCGAGCGTTGTATTGGTGGGAGGGAGCGCCTTCATGCTTAACGATGTGACGAATCGGTCGGTTACACATGACATTGATGTGTTTGAGGCAGACAGGTGCCTCCGCGAGATCATAGCTCGATATCCCGAGGTGAATGGTATGGCGGTGGCATATTGTAATCAGATGCCATTCAATTACGAAGATCGTTTGATTCCCTTGGATATTGGGGCGCGTTTTATCAGGTACTTTACGCCATCCTTGGAAGACCTAGCGGTAATGAAGCTCTATGCCTACCGTCCGAACGACATCATCGATCTTCATAGCCAGGCATTCGTCGACCGACTTGATTGGGGACTGCTCGAACGGCTTATATTCGACGAGGGCGAGGCGCTGGCGTCGTCGCCTTCGGAGCGGAGTTATCAAGAGATGGTCTGCGCATACAGGCAATACAAAAAGGAGGTGCTCGGTTGAATCTGACCTTTGAGGGATTCTTAAAAGGCTATTGCCGAGAGCTATCCGGACAGCAGTCGCTCAGTTTTAGAAAACTGGTTAAGCAGGCGACGACGGTTGCGCCGCGCGTGGCGGAGCCCCTGTTTTTGCTTGCTTTGGCGCAGGGTAAAGCCGAATACGTTCTGGGCTTATCCGAGGGTTCGTGGATGGAAGAGGATTACCGAGGCGTTTTGTCCTTGTACGCCCAAACGGGTAGCCTGGCATCTCTATGCGCCGAGGACAAACTCCCTAATCGTTATGCCAACGTTTGGCGTGCGTATAGAGCGGTGAAGGAAAAGCCAGTGGCGGACAGAAGGATCAACGCTCTGATGCGAAAAAGAACGTTGGGAGCGCTAGGGGAATCGGGCGTAACGCGCTACGGTCTCTGCCGCGATTTGAATCTGAATAAGGGAAACGTGTACGCATACTTAGCCGGCGATGACTCAAAGGTGAGCAGGGAGACGGCGCGCCGCATTATGGAATATGCGGAGGAGAGGGGCGCCCAAGAAGGGGCCGGGCGCCCGGTGCGTGTGGCGGGGTAAGATTGATCGCGGTTTTGATTGATGATCGATTGGGTTCGTTGGGCGGAGTCTATGTCTGCTGTTGATATTGTGCTGGTCGTGATCGCCTTGGTAGCGGTAGGAGTGGCTGTGGCTTGCGCCCTGCAGCTCAAGGGCCTTCGCGCCGAACTGCGAGAGCGCAGCGATGGCGGTGCGGAGGCGATGGCGGCACTCGAGCAGGCCAACAACGCGCTCGATGCCCTGAACGTCGCGCTGGCCGAAACCCGCCGCACGGCCAATGCCATCGCGCAGCAGCAGACGACAGATGCGGCCGTGGAGCAGCAACGTTACCTGAACATCGCACGCGAGTTTTCGCAAGCTGGTGACCGGATGGATGACCTGCGCCGCGAGACGGCCCAACAACTTGGTGCCAACCGCGAGGGCATCGAGCACCGCCTGGACAAGGTGCGCGAGACGGTCGATGCTCAGCTGGGTGCTATCCGCAAAGACAACAACGTGCAACTCGATCAGATGCGCGCGACGGTGGACGAGAAGCTCTCCCGCACGCTCAACGATCGCCTGTCGGCATCGTTTAAGCAGGTGAGCGACCAGCTCGAGGCCGTGTACAAGGGCCTGGGCGACATGCAGTCCATCGCCACCGGCGTGGGCGACCTTAAGCGCGTGCTGGGCAACGTAAAGGCGCGTGGCATTTTGGGCGAGGTACAGCTGGGTGCAATCCTGGCGGACATCCTTACGCCCGACCAGTATCTGGAAAACGTCGCCACCAAGCCCGGCGCCTCGGAGCGCGTTGAGTTTGCCGTCAAGCTGCCGGTAGACGAGGACGATCCCGTGCTGCTGCCGATCGACTCCAAATTCCCGGGTGACGCATATGAGCATCTGCTCGACGCCCAGGAGTCGGGTGACGCTGAGGCCGTCGCCGCTGCGCGTAAGACGCTCGACGCCATGGTCAAGCGCGAGGCCAAGGACATCTGCGAAAAGTACCTGAGTGTGCCGGCAACGACCAACTTTGGCATTATGTTCGTGCCGTTTGAGGGGCTGTACGCCGAGGTTGTCAGTCGTCCGGGACTTATCGAGACCCTGGGCCGCGACTATCACGTCAACGTTGCCGGTCCCAGCACCATGGCAGCTATCCTCAACAGCCTGCAGATGAGCTACCAGACGTTTAGGCTGCAAAAACGCACCGATGACGTGCTGCGCGTGCTTTCTGCCGTCAAGGCCGAGCTGCCGCGCTATCAGGCGGCGCTGCGCCGCGCTCAGCAGCAAATCGAGACCGCGGGAAAGACGGTCGAGGGCATCATCACCACGCGCACCAACGTCATGGAGCGCAAGCTCAAGGACATCGACGCGCTAGAAGACGCCGACCAAGCTGATGAGATCTTGGGACTCACGCCCGCGGGCTTTCTCACAGACCAAGAAGACGAGGAATAATTACAACAAGACGGTGGGGCGCCGGCGCAAACGCGGGCACCCCGCTGCTTTTCGCATCGTGCTTGCCTGAAGTGCGCTTTAGTATGCAACAATGACGTTTAGCCCCGCCATATGTGAAAGGAAGCCCATGTCACAGAGAAGCACCAGTCCGCTCAAACGCTCAACCGTGCGCCGCACGCTGCAGCGTTTTTGGGACGTCACGCGCACGCAGCCGCTGATCGTCTTTCTCTCGGTGCTCTCGTCGGCGGGCTACATCTTTTTGCTCACGTTTGCCAACACCTACGTGATGGCGCTTATCGTCGACCGCGTCCAGGCCGGCCCCGTGGCGGGCGACCGGGTGTTTGAGGTCTTTGGCCCCTACATTCTGGCGCTTGTGCTCGTTAACCTAGTGGGCCAAATCCTCTCCAAGCTGCAGGATTACACCGTCTACAAGCTCGAGATTGCGGGTAACTATCACTTGGCGCGCCTGTGCTTCGACACGCTCTCCAATCAATCCATGACATTCCACACCAGCCGTTTTGGTGGATCGCTTGTGAGCCAGACGAGCCGTTTTATGAGCGGCTACACGGGG
The DNA here is from genome assembly GCF_052116465.1 of Collinsella sp. Sow4_D11. Classification (NCBI taxonomy): domain Bacteria; kingdom Bacillati; phylum Actinomycetota; class Coriobacteriia; order Coriobacteriales; family Coriobacteriaceae; genus Collinsella; species Collinsella sp. Sow4_D11. The sequence goes on from NZ_JBQKLA010000010.1 coordinate 54,098, forward strand.
CTGGTGGACGTGACGGTGTATTCGCTCATTCCCACTATCACCTCGGTTGTCTGCACGGTGGCGGCGCTCGCTCCGGTGGTGCCGACGTTTACCGTGATCCTGGTGGGCATTATGGTCGTCTACATCGCGTTTGTCTGGCTCATGTATAAGCGCATCATGCCGCTTTCGGCCGCGACGTCCGCCGCGCAGAACAAGCTGTCGGGCGTGTTGTCCGACGCCGTCACGAACATCCTGGCCGTCAAGACCTGTGGGCGCGAAGACTTTGAGCGCGACCTGTTCGATGCTGCCGACCGCGCTGCGCGCGACGCCGAGACGGTTTCGATGCACGCCATGATGCAGCGCAACTTTACGACCTCGGGCCTTATCGTCATCACCATGGCCGTAGTGAGCGTGTTCGTCGCGGGCGGTAACGCGTGGTTTGGCATCTCTGCCGGCGCGCTCGTCATGATCTTTACCTATACGTACAACCTCACCATGCGTCTGAACTACGTAAGCTCCATGATGCAGCGCATTAACCGCGCGCTGGGCGATGCGGCCGAGATGACGCGCGTGCTGGACGAGCCGCGTCTGGTGGCAGACGACGAGAACGCTCCCGAGCTCAAGGTGGGCGAGGGCGCGATTGATTTTGAGCACCTGAGCTTTGCATACCGCGACGCCGCGGCGGGCGAGAGCGTGTTCGACGACCTGACGCTCCATGTGGCGGCGGGTCAGCGCGTGGGCCTGGTGGGCAAATCGGGCTCGGGCAAGACGACGCTCACCAAGTTGCTGCTGCGCCTGGACGACGTACAGGGCGGTCGCGTACTCGTGGACGGTCAGGATGTCTCGCGCTGCACGCAGCAGAGCCTGCGCCGCCAGGTTGCCTACGTGCCGCAGGAGGCGCTGCTGTTTCACCGCTCCATTCGCGAGAACATCGCCTACGGCCGCCCCGACGCCACCGACGAACAGATCCGCGAAGCGGCCCGCTTGGCCAATGCCCTGGAGTTTATCGACCGCCTGCCCCGGGGCTTTGACACCATGGTGGGCGAGCGCGGCGTTAAGCTTTCGGGCGGTCAGCGCCAGCGCGTGGCCATCGCCCGTGCCATCCTCACCGACGCGCCGATTCTGGTGCTCGACGAGGCGACTTCTGCCCTGGATAGCGAGTCCGAGGCGCTGGTGCAGGAGGCGCTTGAGAACCTGATGCGCGGCCGTACCTCCATTGTGGTGGCACATCGCCTGTCCACCGTGGCGGCGCTCGACCGCATCGTGGTGCTGGCGGACGGCGAGATTGTCGAGGACGGTACGCATGCGCAGCTTGTCGAGGCGGGTGGCGAGTACGCAAGCTTGTGGGGCCGCCAGACCGGCGCATTTTTGGAGGCGTAAAGACCCCATACGTGGGACAATCGTGCCCATAGGTAATTATGCCGCCAATCCGAGGAGTCGTTATGCCACGCGAGACCAATGCCGCCAAGCGCGAGCGCGCCGTTGAGGTGTGCGAGCGCCTTAACCGTCGCTATGGCCCGGTTGAGTGCTTTTTGGACCACGAGAATCCCTATAGGCTGCTCATAGCAGTGTTGCTCTCGGCGCAGACGACCGACGCGCAGGTCAACAAGGTGACGCCGAAGCTGTTTGCCCAGTGGCCCACGCCCGAGGCCATGGCGGGGGCGAGCGTTGCCGATGTGGCAGATACCATTAAGTCGCTCGGCTTCTATAAGAGCAAAGCCAAGCATGCCGTGGAGGCCGCACAGATGATCGTCGCCGATTACGGCGGCGAGGTGCCGGCCGACATGAAGGAACTCGTTAAGCTGCCGGGCGTGGGACGCAAAACGGCGAACATCGTGCTCAACGTTGGGTTTGGCATTGTCGAAGGCATCGCGGTGGATACGCACGTCAACCGCATCGCGCACCGTCTGATGCTGAGTCCCAAGACGCACGCCAAAGAGCCGCTCAAGACCGAGCAGGATCTGCTCAAGATTTTGCCGCACGAGTATTGGGAATCGGTCAACCACCAGTGGATCACCTTTGGCCGCGAGATCTGCGATGCCCGCAAACCCAAGTGCGACGAGTGCCCACTGGCAGACCTTTGCCCGAGCATGCGCGTTTTGGGGTAGCTGTTTGGCGTGCGCTGGCGTGTTCACCTCATGCGCTACCATGATAATCAATACTTTTGACGCACGACCCGCCGAGCTTGCCTCGGCGGGCTTTTGGCGTTGCGATGCCGGAGGAACAGCATGCTCATTCACCGTATAGCCGCGCAGCTCTACACTGCCGAGGCCTTGCAAACCGTCGAGGCCGGGCTCGACGCCGGCGAGGATGTGACGCTGGCCGTGTCGCAGTCGGGCCGCACGCTTATGGCGGCTGCTCAGTTTGCGCGCCGCCCGCGCCCTACGGTCTACATTGTGAGCGGCGAGGACGCGGCCGATCGCGCCGCGCGCAGCCTGGCCGCCTACGTGGGCCTGGCGCACGTGTGCCGCTTTCCCGAGCGCAAGGACTATCCGTGGCGCGAGCAGGCGCCCGACGATGCCGTGGTGGCGCAGCGCTGCGAGGCTCTGGGGCGTATCGTGCGCGGGGACAACTGCATCATGGTTGCCTCGGCCCGTGCATTGCTGCGTTGCGTGCCGCCAGTCGAGAGCCGCTACTGGGAGTCCACGACCTTTGCGGTGGGCGAGGAGATTCCTTTTGACGAAGTGCCGCAGCGCCTGGTGGGCATGGGCTACACCAATGCCGGCGCCGCCGACGCACCCGGCCTGTTCCGCGTGCACGGCGACACCGTCGAGGTATTCCCTGCACAAGAGAAAGCGCCCGTGCGCATTGAGTTCTTTGGCGACGAAATTGATCGCATTCGCCGTATGGTGAGCTCCACGGGCCAAACCATCGGCAACGAGGACAGCATCGAGATCTTCCCGTGCCGCGAGCTGGCGCTTACCGACGAAGCCGTTCACAACATGCACGTGGCGCTCTATCGCGCAAGCCAGAGCGACAGCAAGCTGGCGGCACTGCTCGAGATGGTTGATGCGCGTATCGTCACACCCGAGCTCGACCGCTTTTTGCCGGTGATGTACGGCCAGACCGTGAGCCCGTTGGCGCACGTGAGCGGCAAGGCGCTTGTGGTCCTGTCCGAGCCGCGCTCGCTGTTCGACGACTGCCTGCGTGCCTACGAGGATATCGAGGCGCGCGCCGGCGAGGCGGGGATTGACCGCTTGGACGGCCTGTACGTGCGCGCCCAGCAGCTCGACTTTGGTGCTCAGCAGCGCCTGAACTACGTGAGCCTGATCCGCGCCGGCGGTGCGGTTACGGCAGAGCTCAAGATTGAGCAGCCGGCTATCGCAGGCTCGGACAACCGCTTTATGACGCGCGTTCAGGAAGTCGTGGGCAAGCGCTATGCCTGCGTGTTTGCCATTCCCGACCGCGGAGCGCGCGAGTCGATGGAGCTCACCTTTGGCGACGAGGGCATTACCTTTGAGGAGTCGCTGACGGCCGCCCCCGAAAATGCCGGCGTTATTGGCGAGCGCGTACGCGTGGCAGCGGCAGATTCTGCCGACCGTGCTGCCCGCCAGGAGGCCCATGCCTCGATCCGCGAGCGCCGCGTCGACGCGCTCAACGCCCGATCGCTCGAGGCGGGCGCCGCCCAGGCTGCCGCCGGTGCTGCCGTACCCACCATCTCGCGCGGACGCGTGACCTTTGTGGATGCTGCCCTGCCGCAGGGCGTGGTGGTGCCCGATGCCAACCTAGCCGTGTTCTCGATCGCCGATCTCAATGCCCGCATGGACGCCAACCGCGTGCGCAGCCGTCGCAAGGTGGACATTACGCAGATTACGTTTCCGTTTAAGCCGGGCGACTACGTGGTGCACGCTACCCACGGCATCGCGCTCTTTAGCGAGATCGCGCGCCAGGAAGTGGGCGGCAAGGAGCGCGACTACTTTTTGCTGGAATATGCCGACGGCGACAAGCTCTACGTGCCGCTCGAGCAGGTCGACCGCATCACGCGCTATGTTGGTCCCGACGGCGACAAGCCTCGCCTGACTAGGCTCAACACCGCCGACTGGACGCGTGCCACCAACAAGGCGCGCAAGAACGCCAAAAAGCTGGCGTTTGACCTGGTCGATCTGTATACGCGCCGTTCTTCGATTACCGGTATCGCCTGCCCGCCCGACACGCCCGAGCAGATCGAGATGGAGGAGAGCTTTCCTTACGACGAGACGCGCGACCAGCTGGAGGCTATCGCCGATATTAAGGCCGACATGGAGGCGCCCAAGCCCATGGACCGCCTGCTCTGCGGCGACGTGGGCTTTGGCAAGACCGAGGTCGCCCTGCGCGCGGCGTTTAAGTGCGTGGACTCCGGCCGTCAGGTCATGGTGCTCTGCCCCACGACCATTCTGGCCCAACAGCACTACGAGACCTTCTTTGAGCGCTTTGCCCCGTTTGGCCTCGAGGTCGAGGTGCTCAGCCGCTTTCGCACGCCGGCGCAGCAGAAGCGCGCGCTCAAGGCGTTTGCCGAGGGCACGATCGACGTGCTCATCGGCACGCATCGTTTGCTTTCGGCCGATGTGAACCCCAAGAACCTGGGTTTGGTGATCATCGACGAGGAGCAGCGCTTTGGCGTGCAGCACAAGGAGCAGCTCAAAAACCTGCGCGAGCAGATTGACGTGCTCACGCTTTCGGCAACGCCTATTCCGCGAACCATGCAGATGGCCACGAGCGGCGTGCGCGACATGAGCCTGATCACCACGCCACCGACCGGGCGCCGCCCCGTGATCGTGCACGTGGGGGAGTACGACCCCGACGTGGTGAGCGCGGCGATTCGCCTGGAGGTGGGCCGCGGCGGCCAGGTGTACTACGTGTCCAACCGCGTCAAGACCATCGACGACGCCGTGGCGCACGTGCACGAGGCCGCGCCCGAGGCGCGCGTGGGCGTGGCGCACGGCAAGATGAGCCCGCGCGAGGTCGAGGACGTGATGATCGAGTTTGCGACCAAAAAGATCGACGTGCTCATCGCCACGACCATCGTGGAGAGCGGCATCGACAACGCGACCGCCAACACGCTCATCATCGAGGATTCGCAGCGCTTGGGTCTGGCGCAGCTCTACCAGCTCAAGGGCCGCGTGGGCCGTTCTGCCACGCAAGCCTACGCGTACTTTATGTTCCCGGGCGAGCTGCCGCTCACCGAGGAGGCTACGGCGCGCCTGACCGCACTCTCCGAGTTCCAGGACCTGGGCAGTGGCATGCGTATCGCCATGCGCGACCTGGAGATTCGCGGCGCCGGCTCGCTCATGGGCGCCGAGCAGCACGGCAACCTGTCGAGCGTGGGCTTTGACCTGTTTACGCAGATGCTGGGCCAGGCCGTGGCCGAGGCGCGCGGCGATGACGATGCCGGTGTGGAGGCCGCGAGCGTGGGTATCAACCTGCCGGCCGACTACTTCTTGTCCGAGGAGTACCTGCCGGCGGTGGATCAGCGCGTGCTCGTATACCGTAAGCTTGCGGCGGCCGGGGACCTGGAGAGCATCGACGAGGTGCAGGAAGAGACCGAGGCCGCGCATGGCGAGCTGCCGTTGGCGGGGCTCAACCTGTTCAATCGCGCGCGAATCCGCATTCGCGGCGAGCGCCTGGGGCTCGAGAGCGTTACGCTTAGCGGCGGTCGCATCACGTTTTTGGGCGTCGACGTTCCCAAGAAGGTGGCCTATGAGCTTAAGACCCGCTATGGCGCGGTGAACTTCCCCAAGAGCCGCAAACTGTCGGTGCCCTACAAGGCGGGCGCCGGCGCGGGCAGCGGCCTGGGTCGCGGTCTCGACGCCAACGACGGCACCGGCCCCGTGGCCGCGGCACTCATGCTGCTGCAGCAGCTGGGCACGTCCGACGATGACTAACGGGTCGACGCCGTAAACGCCCCATTTGGGCAATCTGGTTCCATCGAAAGGAAAGCATGTTCGGGTACATCTATAAGAAAGACGCCGCTGCTATCGCGGTTATCCTTGCCCTCTGCCTGGGCGTGGGCAGTTTCTTCGATTATCAGATCTCGAGCGCGCTGTTCAACATCGGCAGTATGTACGGCCGCTTTATCGAGGCGACCGGCGAGCTGCCGTTTGAGCTGACGGCGAGCGTCGCGGGCGTTATGCTCGTGCGCGCGGTGCGTCCCGACTCCAGGGGGAGCAAATGGCTCGCCGTGCTCGGCATCCTCGTCAATGTTGGCCTGACCGGCTACGAGATCGTTTCGTCCCTGAGGGTTGGCGGCAAACTCATCGCGGCTCAGTTGGTGCTGACGTTTGTGCTGGCCATCGTCGCCAACCTTATCGTCTATCGCCTCACGCGCACGACCGAGCCCGACGAGCTCACACGCTGGGCGCTCATGGTGCTTGCCGTGTGGGTCGCTCAGGCCATCATCCTCAACGTGATCGTCAAGCCGCTGTGGTCGCGCCCGCGCATGCGCGTGGTCGAGGTGACGCCGGGGCTCGAGTTTCAGCCGTGGTGGGTGATCGGCAACCCCGACAAGCGGGCCTATATTGCCGCCGGTGTAGTCAAGGACGGCTTTAAGTCGTTTGCGAGCGGACACGCGGCGCACGCGGCGATCGGCCTTATGCTCGCCGGGCTTCCCGCAGCGGCCTTTAAGGAAAAGCCGTCGCGCCGTCGTGTGGTCTTTTGGACGGCGGCTGTGGTTGTCGCGTTCGTCGCGTTTGGCCGCATCGTGATCGGAGCGCACTTTTTGAGTGATGTGAGCTGCGGTTTTGCTCTGGTGCTGGCACTTGAGTGCCTTGCCGCGCGCATTGCCTATCCCAGCGGCGTACAATAGCTCCGTTTGAATCATCTGGCCGATACCCGGTAAGAGAGGATTGCCATGCTCGCGTTTAACAACGATTATTCCCACGGCGCACACCCGGCGGTGCTGCAGGCGCTCGTCGACACCAATATGGAGCCGCAGCCCGGATACGGTACCGATGCGCATACCGAGCGTGCCAAGCAGCTTATCCGCGAGGCCTGTCAGGCCCCCGATGCCGACGTGTTTTTTCTGGTGGGCGGCACGCAGGCCAACGCGACGGTGATCGACATGCTGCTCGCGCCGTACGAGGGCGTCGTTGCTGCCGAGACTGGCCACGTCGCCTGCCACGAGGCGGGCGCCATCGAGTTTGGCGGCCACAAGGTGCTCACCATCCCCGGCTACGAGGGCAAGATGCACGCCGAGGACCTTGAGAACTATATCCAGGTGTTCTACGAAAACGAGAGCTACGAGCACACGGTGTTCCCGGGTGCCGTGTACGTGAGCCTATCGACCGAGTACGGCACGCTGTACTCCAAGGCCGAGCTCGCGGCGATTCACGCAGTGTGCCAGAAGCGCGAGATTCCGCTGTTTGTGGACGGTGCTCGCCTGGCCTATGCGCTGGCGGCCGATGAGTGCGACATTACCCTGCCCGAGCTGGCGCAGCTGTGCGACGTGTTCTACATCGGCGGTACCAAGTGCGGCGCGCTCTGCGGCGAGGCTGTGGTGTTCTGCGGTATGCACGCCCCGGCGCATCCCATTCCGCGTATTAAGCAGCATGGCGCGCTGCTTGCCAAAGGCCGCCTGACGGGCGTGCAGTTCGAGGCTCTTTTTACCGATGGCCTGTATTTTGGGATTGGGCGCCAGGCGATCGAGACGGCTCAGGCGCTTCGTCGCGTGCTGCACGAGCGCGGCTACCAGTTCTTTTTGGAGACGCCGACCAACCAGCAGTTTGTGATTCTGCCCAACGAGGACATGGGCCGCATTCGCGAGCATGCCTCGATTGAGTACTGGGAAAAGTACGACGAGACCCACACGGTGGTACGCTTTTGCACCAGCTGGGCCACGACGCAGGAGGACATCGACGCGTTGGCGGCTGTCCTGTAGCCTGATGTAGTGACAAGGGGCTGCCCTGCGCCTGAGCTTGGCGCAGGGCAGCCTTTGTTTTTGAGGGGGAAGGGTTGTATGACCGAAATGTCCGAGCCGACGATTCGCCTGGCGACGCCCGACGATGCGCCGGCGTTGCTTGCCATCTATGAGCCGTATGTGCGCCAGACGGCGATTACCTGCGAATACGAGGTTCCGAGCGTTGAGGAGTTCGCCGGGCGTATCGAGCGTACGCTCAAGCGCTACCCGTATTTGGTGATGGAGCTGGACGGGCGTCCGGTAGGCTATGCCTATGTGAGTCCGCTCAACAGCCGCGAGGCATACGACTGGTCGGTCGAGACGTCGATCTACCTGGCGCGCGATGTGCGCCACGGCGGGCTGGGCCGCAAGCTGCACGATGCGCTCAAGCAATGCCTGATTGCGATGGGCATCACCAACATGTGCGCGCTCATCGCCGTGCCGCACGACAAGGACGACGAGTACCTGACGCACAACAGCCAGGATTTCCATGCCCATATGGGGTATCGCCTGGTGGGTGCCTTCGACCGCTGCGCCCAAAAGTTCGGTCGCTGGTACGACATGTGTTGGATGGAGCTGGTCCTAGCCGATCGCACACCCAACCAGCCCAAACCAACCTGGTTCCCCGACCTCCCCAAACCTACCATTTAGGGACAGGTTTATTTTGGCAGGTTAGCCGATGGGTTCGGTGTATTTGGCGCGGTCGGTGCGTTGGATGCGCTTGGAGACATGGAGCGGTCGGCCGTCGGTGTCGTAGACGTAGTCGGTGATCAGGATCAGCGCCTGCCCGCGCTCAACGTTGAGCAAAAACGCCTCGTTTTGCGAGGCATAGCACACCTCAAAGGTCTTATGCCCCTGTGCCGGTGCGCGATGGAACTCCTGTCGCAGCGTGGCGTAGAGCGAACCGTTGATATCGCGATCGATGAGCGTCTCGAAGCTTGGCGGCAGGTAGGTGGTCTCCAGGCACAGCGGCGCGTCGTCCAGGTAGCGCAGGCGGACAAGTTTGACGAGCTTGCTGCCCACGGCGGCGTCAAAGAACTTAGCTATGCTGCCGGCCGCCTTGGCAAAGCCCGAGTCCACGGTGCGCGTGGTGGGCTTCATGCCCTGGCCTTCGACCTGCTTGGTATAGCTCGAAAACACCAGGTTGTTCTCGTGGAGCGCGGGCGTGTCGGCCACAAAGGCGCCACGCCCGCGCTCGGTGCGCACCAGGCCCTCATCAACGAGCACCTTAAGGGCGTGGCGTACGGTGCTGCGTGACAGCCCCGATTCGTCCATGAGTTCCATCTCGGACGGCAGCTTGTCTCCGCGCGCATACGTGCCGGCAGCGATGCGATCGCGCAGCGTGCCCGCCAAGCGCTCGTATTGGGTCAGTTTCTTTTTAGATGTGACGCCCATATTGCCAACCTATATCTAACCTGTATGCTTACCTAAGCAAGCATGTATTTAATAAAACAATAAAACTGCTGGTAGCGAGCTACCGAAAACCGCAGCAGCAAAATTTCTAAGACAAATATAGCATACAACTAGTCGACATAACCAAAACATGTATGTAACTTGTATGCCTGTGATGAGCATCAAACGAGAAGAAAGGCTGATGCACGATGACCACTCAGGAACAGGTTAAGGATGTCGTCTCCCAGGTTTTGGCCGACAAGGCAGACAAGGGCGGCATCAAGCGCGTCGTGTGGATCGGCGCCGGCGGATCCAACGGCGGTAACTATCCTGCCCAGTACTTTATGGAGCACGAGGCCACGCAGGTCGTGAGCTCCAGCTACACCAGCAACGAGTTCGTGCACGCCACCCCTGCCTACGTTAACGAGAACACCTTGGCCGTCGTCGTGTCCATGCGCGGCACCAAGGAGACTATCGTCGCCGCCCAGGTCGCCAAGGACCACGGCGCCAGCACCATCGCCATCTATGTTGACGAGTCCGCCCTCACCGAGGTCTGCGACTACAAGATTCAGTACGACAGCCTGGCCGTCGACGAGTCCTGCATGGGCCGCACCAACTCCGCCGTCGTGACCATGATCGCCATGGAGCTCACGCAGCAGACCGAGGGCTATGCCGAGTACGAGACCGCTATGGCCGCCTTCGACTTGGTCGACCCCATCTATCGCAAGGCCGTCGAGTACACCCGTCCGCTTGCTGCCAAGTGGGCCGAGCAGAACGCCGACAAGCCCTGCATCAACGTGATGGCTCAAGGTCCGCTCTTTGGTGCCGCCTACGTCTTTAGCATCTGCAACGTGCAGGAGATGCTACAGATCGACTCCTGCACCATCAACACCTGCGACTTCTTCCATGGCCCCTTCGAGATCCTGGACAAGCGCACTTCGCTGTTCCAGCTCATCAGCGTCGGCCGCAGCCGCTGCAACGACGAGCGCGGCATCCGCTTCGTCAACCAGTACGGTGGCGAACGCGTCTATCAGCTCGACGCCAAGGAGCTCGGCCTCAACGACATCAAGGACAGCGTGAGCGAGTACTTCAACCACCTGATCTTCGCGCCGATCCTCAACAACGTGTACATGCGCGCACTCTCTGCCGTCACCCACAAGGACTATATGACGCGCCGCTACATGTGGAAGCTTGAGTATTAGTTCCGCCGTTCTACCGAACGGCGGACCAGCCGACGCTGCGCGCCCGGCATTTGGCCAATCTGCCGTTCAATTTCAAAGGCGCGACCAAAAGGTCAGCGCCTTTTCATTTCACGGCACCTTGGCTCAAATGACGGGCGCTCGCTGACGTTGCCAAAACGTCGGCGTCGCCGTGTCTGTCAAGGGGCCGGTGCATTGGGGGCGGGTTACTTTGCACCAAGTTGGTCCTAGTCGTTGGGGACGTACTTAAACGACTAGTCATTCAGGAACGTCCCCAATGACTAGTCGTTTAAGTACGTCCCCAATGAGTATGTGGGGGAGCAGATTTTTCCGTTCGGCGATTTGTGGCTTGAAAATTGTATATAACGACTATAACGTAGTATGAAACATATTGGAAACAATACCGAGGAGGCTGCGTTGAAGAAAAGCAATCTGGGCTATGTGCTGGTGCTGATCGCCGCGCTTATGTGGGGCAGCATCGGAATCTTTGTAAACGGCATCTCGGCCATGGGCGTTTCGTCTCAGAGCATGGCGGCCTTTCGCCTGTTGTCGGGTGCCGTCTTAATGGCTCCGGTCTTGGCGTTCATGGGTTGCCAGGGAGGTGCTCGTGAGGGAAAAGCATCGGGTCCGCTGGCCCTGTTCAAGGCAAGCCCTAAAGAGCTTGTTCCCTGCGCGCTTGTCGGTATCGTCGGTTTGGCCGCCGCCAACACCTGCTATTACGAGTGCATGGGCGAGGTGGGCATGTCCACGGCCTCGGTGCTGCTCTACACCTCGCCGGTGTTTGGCGTCATGCTCGGCCGCGTGCTTTATCGCGAGGACGTGACCCCTAACAAGCTCGTTGCCATTGTCTTTAATATCGTTGGCTGCGTGCTTGCAGTGACCAATGGCGACCTTTCCGGTTTTCATTTTTCGGTTTGGGGCGTCACGTCGGGTGTGATTGCAGGCCTTTGTGGTGCGTCGCTCGCGGTGTTTAGCCGAATAGCAACCAAGACGGTCCACCCACTGGCTGTCACGTTTTGGGGCTTTGTTTTTGGCGGTGCGGTTATGGCAGCTATCGCGGCTCCGTGGCCGGATGTCGCCGCGGCAATGTCGCCACAGCTGCTGCTGCTGTTCCTTGGCTTTGGACTCATCCCCACAGCCGTGGCTTACATCTTATATATGCAGGGTCTGTCCATGGGGCTCGAGACGTCGAAAGTTCCCGTCGTAATGTCATTCGAGACAGTTGTCACCGTACTGCTGGGCATTGGTGTCTACGCCGAGCCCGCCGGCGCGATCAAAGTCCTGGGCATCGTGCTGGTGCTCGCGTCCATCCTGATTATGAATACCGACTTCTCCAAGCTGCGCAACAGTGTGTTTGTCGGTCATGTCATTGAGAGCATGACCTTTAAGCCCAACGCGTGGTGGACGGAGAAATCGCAGGACATGGATCTGTTTAAGGAACGCACCGGCATCGCGCTGGAGCCCACCGTACAGGAAAGTCCCTGGTACTTCGTGCGATAGGGAATTGCGTGCGGCATCCGACCTGGGGTTATCCAGCCAGTGCCCGCCTACCCAGCCCCAATGTTTCGAGCACGTTAAACCCGTAAACGGTCGATTTTTAACCGCGAACGGTCTTTATACTAATTATCAATGTAAGTAGCGTATAAGACGTTATAATGACCATAACGAAAAGGAGGAGGCAAGATGAATCAGATCATTCTCGCATCTCATGGCGGCCTGGCCGCAGGCGCCAAAGACACGCTCGAGATGGTTCTCGGCGACGTGTCGAACGTCCACGTCGTGTCGCTTGCTCGTGACGACAAGGAGCCCATCACCAATAAGGTGGACGCCATGATCGCCACGTTCAACGCGGACGACACCGTCTATGTGCTGACCGATATGCTCGGCAGCTCGGTCAACAACAGCATGGTCGAGCTTTCCAAGAACGGCACGAAGTTCACGGTTGTCAGCGGTTTCAACATCCCGCTGGCGCTCACGCTCGCTATGAGCCCCGCCCCCGTCAAGGGCACCGAGCTCGCGGCCCTCATCAACGAGGCCCGCACTGGTCTGACCAACCCCAACGCACCGGTCGAGGCCGTCGCGGCTCCCGCCAAGAAGGCCAAGGCGTCCCGTCACAGCTCCGGTCCCGCCAAGATCGTCCTCGCACGTCTTGACTACCGTCTGCTGCACGGTCAGGTCGTCTTTACCTGGACCACCAAGGTTCAGGCTGAGCGCATCATCGTCGTCGACAACGCTGCCGCCAACGATGACATCAAGAAGGGCGCTCTTAAGCTGGCCAAGCCCCAGGGCGTGCGCCTGAACGTCTTCACCGTCGAGCGTGCCCTCGCCAAGATGGACAAGCTCAACACCCTCGGCGAGCGCGTCATGTTCGTCTTTGGCAACACTGCCGAGATGCTGCAGTTCTGCCAGGGCTACAAGCTCGACGCCATCAACCTGGGCGCTACCGCCAACCACGACGGTGCCGATCAGGTCGGCGGCAAGGACAGCTCCGTCTTCTTCGACGCCACGCAGAAGGCCGACATCAACCAGCTGCTCGACATGGGCATCAAGCTCTATGTCCAGCAGACCCCCACGTATCAGAGCGTCGACATCGACGCCAAGCTGTAGTCAACCAGGCTTTTGCCTGACTGAAAGGAGAAGGGTATGAATACGTTCATCAGTGCGGTGCTCGTCGGCCTCGTCGGCGTGTTCTGCATGTGGGACTCCCGCCTGCTCGGTCGTCTTAACTTCGAGCAGCCCCTCGTTGGCGCTACGCTCGTCGGTCTGCTGCTGGGCGATGTGCCCACCGGCCTTGCCGTCGGTGCCGCCGTCGAGCTCGTGTCCATGGGCCTGGTGCAGGTCGGTGCTGCCGTTCCGCCCGATATGGTCCTGGGCGGCATCGTGGCCGCTGCCTTTGCGTGCCTGACCGATGCTTCCGCCGAGACCGCCATGACGATCGCCATCCCGGTCGCCGTCCTGGGTCAGCTCCTCGGCATCGTGTTCCGTTCCATCATCGCCGCCCTCACCCATGTGGCAGATAGCGCGATCGATAACGGAAAGTTCAAGACTGCCTACCGTATGCACATCTGCGTCGGCACTGGTCTGTACGCCGTCATGTACTTCCTGCCGATCTTCCTCGCCGTCTTTGTTGGCACCGACCTGGTTCAGGCCATCGTCAACATGGTCCCCGAGTGGCTGTCCACTGGTCTTAACGTTTCGACCAAGATCATGACCGCCTACGGCTTGGCCCTGCTGCTCACCATGATGATCAAGAAGGGTATGACTCCGTTCCTGTTCATCGGCTTCCTGCTCGCCGCTTACCTCAACCTGTCCGTCATCGCGGTCGCTCTGATCGGTGTGTGCCTGGCTGTCGTCTTCATGGGCTTCAAGTTCAACGGTTCCCATGCAGCCGCCGGTGTCGATTCCGACTACGATCCGCTCGAAGACGACGAAGACTAAGGAGGAACACACTATGGCAACCGCAACCAAGGACGTGTCCCTGAACAAGAAGGTCAGCCAGTTCTTCTGGCGCTCCTGGGCCATCCAGGCCTCTTGGAACTACGAGCGTCAGATGAACATGGGCTTCCTCTATGGCATGGTTCCCACGCTCGATCGCCTCTATCCGGATGAGTCCGACCCCAAGCAGCTCGCTGCCAAGAAAGAGGCTTATCGCCGTCACATGGCGTTCTACAACTGCACTCCGCAGACGAGCGCTTTCGTCCTGGGCCTCGCCGCCTCCATGGAGGAGGAGTACGCCAAGGATCCCGAGAACTTCGATCCCGATTCGATCAACGCGGTCAAGACCTCCCTCATGGGTCCGCTTTCCGGTATTGGTGACTCCTTCTTCCAGGGCACCATCCGCGTTATCGCCTTTGGTCTGGGCGTTCAGCTGGCTCAGCAGGGCTCCATCATGGGCCCGATCCTGGCCATGCTCATCTCCATCGTGCCCTCCGTGCTGATCACTTGGTTCGCAGCCAAGATGGGCTATCAGGGCGGCCACGAGTACCTGAGCAAGCTTCAGGGCGGCGACCTCATGGAGAAGCTCATGTATGTCTGCGGCATCGTGGGTCTTATGTCCGTGGGCGGCATGATCGCTACGCTGATCGGCGCCACCACCCCGCTGCAGTTCGCTGACGGCACCGTCGTGATCCAGGACATCCTGGACGGCATGATGCCCCAGATGATTTCCCTTGGCCTCACCGGCCTTATGTACTGGCTCATCAAGAAGAACATCAACACCGGTTGGCTTCTTGTGATCGCCATCGTGGGCGGCATCGCCCTCTCCGCGGCCGGCATCCTGGCCTAGTCGCGCCCAAGCGTCTAACCGCTTTCCCCGGGGAGCCTGCCTGGCATCCCATACCCCAGGCAGGCTCCCATCCCTAAATGTGTCAAAGGGACAGTCCCTATGTCACATCTTCAATGGGCCGGCGACTCGGTCCAAATCACGGTAACCCTGCGCACGTCCGGCAAAGTGGCGCCGCAAAAATCGAAAGGAATGTGTCAGATGTACGAGATCGACCTTAACCTCCCTAAGCAGATCGTAGCTGACGTCCTGTCCAACCACGAGATCCACAGCGTCGCCTTCGTCGGCTGCGGCGCTTCCATGTCCGACCTTTACCCCGCCAAGTACTTCCTGGCCAACAACACGGACAAGCTGAACGTTCAGATCTTCACCGCAAACGAGTTCAACTACGACACGCCCTCCTGGGTCAACGAGCACACCTTCGTGATCACCTGCTCCCTCGGTGGCTCCACGCCCGAGACCGTCGAGGCCAACAAGACCGCCAAGAAGCACAACTGCCCGGTCGTCTCCCTCACCAACAAGGCCGGCTCCGCTCTGACCGTCGACGCCGACCACGTCATCATCCACGGCTTCCACGCCAACTACGCTGCCAAGTGCGAGAAGCCCGGCTATGCCATCGCTCTTGCTCTCGAGATCCTTCAGCAGACCGAGGGCTATGACCACTACGAGGACATGATCACCGGTCTCACCAACGTCTTCGACCTCTGCGAGAACGCCGCTCAGTCCTGCAAGAAGCTCGCCAAGAAGTTCGCCGAGGACTTCAAGGACGACAAGATGATCTACTTCATGGCTTCCGGTGCCTCCGAGAAGATGGCTTATTCTCACGCCGCCTTCCTGTTCACCGAGATGCAGTGGATCGACGCCGCCGCCTACAACACCGGCGAGTACTTCCACGGCCCGTTCGAGGTTTCCACCGAGGGTAAGCCCTACGTCTTCTTCATGTCCGATGGCGCTACCCGTCCGATGGACGCCCGCGCCCTCACCTTCCTTGAGCGCATGGGCGCCAAGGTCGCTCTGATCGACTCCAAGGACTACGGCCTGGCTGACGCCGTGCCCGCGAGCGTCGTCACCTACTTCAACCCGCTGCTGCACCTCGCCGTTATGCGCGAGTACGGCAACCAGATCGCCGAGGCCCGTCAGCACCCGCTGACCATGCGTCGCTACATGTGGAAGCTTTCCTACTAATCACAAGTAAGTAGACCTTACGGGTTGATTGAGAGGGGATGGGGTTTTCGCCCCGTCCCCTTTTTTGCTTTGGGGGCGTGTTTGTCGCGCCGCAAACCCCAGATAAAACCCATCAAAATAAACCTGTCCCTTTTTGGCAGGTGGGAGGAGATGCGTATGATCAAGGCAGTGCTGTTTGACATGGACGGCGTGCTGGTCGATACCGAGTGGTTCTACAACCGTCGCCGCGTGGCGTTTATGGAAGAGAAGGGGTTCCACTTTGACGAGATCCCCGACCTTTCGGGGTCTAACGAGCCGGCCATTTGGAAGGCGCTGGTGCCCGACGATGTTGAGCTGCGTGAGCGCCTGCGCGTGGAGTACAAGCAGGTCTACAGCCCGCACCACCCCGTTCCGTATGCCGAGCTTCTCAACGAGCAGACGGAGCCGGTGATGCGTGAGCTGCATGAGCGCGGCGTGAAGTGTGCCATCGCGAGCTCGTCCTATCGCGAGCTGATCGACGAGCTGGTGGAGATTGCCGGCATCGCCGACGTGCTGGACTACACCATCAGCGGTCACGAGTGCAGTGCGTTTAAGCCCGACCCCGAGATCTACCAGCGTGCCATGGAGGCGCTGGGGGTGGAGCCTGCCGAGTGCCTGGTTATCGAGGATTCGCCTCTGGGCATCGAGGCTGGCAAGCGCTCTGGCGCCCGCGTCCTGGCGCTGCGTCCGCACGAGGGCGTCAACCTGGACCAGTCTGCCGCCGACGTTGTCATCGACAATCTGTGCGACATCCTACCTGCCATTTAGGGACAGGTTTATTTTGGCAGGTTTTATCTGGGCAAATGCCGAATTCGCCGTGAAGGGATCGCTCTCTTCACGGCGTTTTTCTTTAAAGGCTTTAGCCTGTGCGGGGCGCACAGCGCGCCGCATCAGAAACCACCCGCTATGCGGGTGGGGCCAAACGGCTTTACAAAGCCGCCCCCTCGCCGGACACTTGCGATTGTTCAGGCCGCAAGGAATCCGAGTCGAGAGGGCGGTGGTGGCGTATGGCCCAGAAGGCCTACAGCCTGTCGCACACGAAGTGGATGTGCAAGTACCACGTCGTGTTCACGCCGAAGTATAGGCGCAAAGTCATCTACAACCAAATAAGGTCCGACCTTGGGGAGATCTTCAGGAAGCTCCCTTGAGTATCAACTTTATCCGAACACCTCCCACATTCATCCGTACATGTGCGGATGAATGTGGGAACCCGATACCCTGAGGGCCGGATCGGCCGGCCCCGGGAGATCGGAGGACGGT